>JAEUHE010000046.1 GCA_016793885.1 Verrucomicrobiales bacterium | reverse complement strand
ACTCCCACGCCCGCTACATCAACGCACTGGCACCAATTCTATTCGGGGGAACTCGGTTTCCTCGATCTCCATTTTCTCGAGAGGAAGTTACGCCGGAAAGGCTCCTATGTCGAGGCGGAAGTGGCTGGGAATTAGATGGTCCAGGGGTGGGTGGGGGGAGGGGCTGCTGAGTTATGAGTTATGAGTTATGAGTAGGAGTGAGTTATGAGTTGCGGAAGGGGACATTGTTCATTGCTCATTCGGGTCACTCATCGCTCAGATGGCACGCCCTGCGGGGTGCTCCGAAATATAAATAACCGCCCTATCCGGGGATCTGCGATCGCCCGGCTAATGTCTGGGAACCCCTGCGGGTTCCGGGCAAGGGCGTGACGAGTGATGAGTGAGGAGTTGTTGCGAATTGCTCATTTCACATTGTTCTGTTGGGGAGCTGGCACGCCCTTTCGGGGTGCAGGAAATAGAGGGACGGCTTTCCGGGGATCTGACGATCGCCCGGCTAAGTTCTGGGAACCCGTTCGGGTTCAGGCCCCCAATGTGAAATGTGAAATGTGAAATGTGAAATGAACAATGTGCAATCCCACCTCCCCTCCTCCCCGCCTCCGCCCTTCTTCGGGGGGCTTGCTTCCTGGGTCTCGCAGGCTACTTTCACCCACCGGTGCGCACTTCATTCCATTTCATCATCGCCCTGACCGGCACGATGGCTATCGATGCCAACCTGGCTACCGGGGCTCGGGCCGCCGCGCCCTCATCGCTTTCGCCTCTACCTTCGCCGGCGTCTCCATCCAAAGTCACCCGCTCGTCACTTCCTACTTCTATGCCGACGCCTCACTCCCCCGCTCACACGAACCGCCTCGCTCGCGAAAAATCTCCCTACCTGCTCCAGCACCAGCACAATCCCGTGGATTGGCACGCCTGGGGTGAAGAGGCTTTCGCCAAAGCTCGCGCCGAGAAAAAACCAATCTTCCTCAGCATCGGCTACTCCACCTGCCATTGGTGCCATGTCATGGAACGTGAATCCTTCGAGAAGGAGGATACCGCCGCCGTGCTCAATGCTCACTTTATCAGCATCAAGGTCGATCGGGAGGAGCGCCCGGATGTCGACAAAATCTACATGACCTTCGTCCAGGCCATGACCGGCAGCGGCGGATGGCCGCTCAATGTGTTTCTCACCCCGGATCTGAAACCGTTCTTCGGCGGCACCTACTGGCCGCCCGAAAAGAAATTCGGCCGTCCCAGCTTCAAGGATGTTCTCCTGCAAGTGCACCAGGCCTGGACCAATCAGCATGAGAAGATTGCCGAGTCCGCCACCAGCCTCCATGGACAGCTCCAAGAACTGGTGGCACGCGAAGCCGACTCCACCGCCACCCTAAAAACCAACGATCTCCACCAGGCAGGTGCCTCCCTCAAGGAAGGCTACGACAGCAAGAATGGCGGCTTCGGCAAGGCCCCCAAATTTCCCACCCCCAGCCATCCGCTCTACCTGCTCCGCTACGCCGATCGATTCCAGGATGCCGAGGCGACCCGCATGGTGCTGCACACGTGTGACAAGATGGCGGCCGGCGGCATCTACGATCAGCTCGGCGGCGGATTCTCGCGCTACTCGGTCGACGAACGCTGGCTGGTGCCACATTTCGAGAAGATGCTCTACGACAATGCCCAGCTCGTGCAGCTCTACCTCGATGCCCATCTCGCCGGCGACCGTCCTGAGTTTGCCGCCGTGGTGCGCGACATCCTGCGCTATATTTTGCGCGACATGACCCACCCCGACGGAGGTTTCTACTCCGCCGAGGACGCCGACAGCGAGGGCAAGGAAGGAAAGTTCTATTGCTGGACGCGCACCGAACTGCAGGAGTTGCTGACGACGGCCGAATTCAAAATCGCCGCCCGCTACTTTGGCATCACTCAGGAAGGAAACTTTCACGATCACAGCGATCCCGAGGCTCTGCCCCACCAAAACGTGCTCAGCATCGCGGATGACAAACTCAATCCGGAGGAACGGCAACTGCTGGCCAGCGCCAAGCAAAAGTTATTTCAACGGCGTGCCAAGCGAGTGCGGCCTCATCTGGACGACAAAATACTCGCATCCTGGAATGGCCTCATGCTCGGTGCCGTGGCTCGGGCCTACGCCGTCCTGGGAGATGACCTCTACCTGAAGGCGGCAGAGAAAAACCTAAGTTTCCTCCAAGCGAAACTCTGGGACCCCGCCACCAAAACGCTCTACCACCGCTGGCGCGACGGCGAGCGCGACCGTGTTCAGCTCCAGGAATCCTACGCCTTTCTGCTGAGCGGAACCCTGGAGTTGTACCAGGCCACCCTGGATCCCCGACATCTGGAATTCGCAATCGCGTTGGCGGAATCCATGATCGAGCGGTTCTACGATCGAACCGACGGCGGGTTCTGGCAAAGCACCTCGAACGTCAAAGATCTGATTCTAAGGGTGAAGGAGGACTATGATGGTGCGGAGCCCTCCGGCAATTCGGTGGCGATCCTCTCACTGCTGAAACTGGGGGCGATCACGGAGCGAACCGACTTCCGAGCGGCGGCCGACAAGAGCCTCGCACTATTCGCCAAGCGCATGAAGCGGCAGCCGCAGGGGTTGGCCTTCATGCTCATGGCATTTGACTTCGCGCACGAGGAGCCACGCCGGGTGGTCATTGCAGGAGACCCGGGCGACCGGCACACACGATCCCTGCTCCAGGCCGCCCACGCCGTGTATCAGCCGGGAAAAGTGATCCTGGGCACAGCGGGTCCGGTAGAAGCCTTCGCGCGGACATTGAAGCCCCACGAGGGCAAACCCACGGCCTATGTGTGCACCGGCACCGCGTGCAAACCGCCTGCCCAAGAGCCGCTGGCTGTGAAAAAATGGCTCAAGTGAGGCGACCCCACGGGTGAGTTGCCCCACTTCGGGACAGCGGAAGCGTGACAGTTCAACTTGGGGCTGCCGGGTGCCGATGTTGGTGATGTGGTGATAGCGAGCTGGTAACTCGTTCCACCTAGGAGACGGTGAACCAACACGAGCTCGACCAGGATGTCCTCTGAACCCCAATCGAATCCGTCGGGAGACTTACCTCTCCTCCCCGAGCCCGCGCCGGCCCCGACCCACCAGGACACCTTCTTCCTCTCGCGCGGCCGCCTGCTCATGGAAGCTCCCTTGGTGGAGCTCGCCGGATTAGCCGAGCAGATCATGGCACAGGCCGAGGCACTGGGTCATCCGCAATTGGTGCCTGAGTTTCGGGGGCTTCGGGATCGAGCCAATGCGTTGCGGGCCGAACTCACCCAGGTGACTCCTGCCCAGGCAACCCTCGCGCCTCAGCCCGCTCAACCCAGCAAAGGGACCCGCTTTCTACTCAAGTGGCTGGCGGCGAACAAAACGGAAGCCGAGAAACGAATGCTGGCGGAATCTTCGGCCACCCGCCAAGCCACCAACCTGCTGGTGGTGGAGGATGAACCCGAGATTCGCGATCTGGTCGCGATGCTGCTGCAGAACCTGGATTACAACCTCTCGATCGCTGAGGACGGGGCGCAGGCCATGGACATTCTCAAGCACTCGAACATCGATCTGGTTTTGCTCGATCTGCTGCTCCCCGAGATCAACGGCTATGAGCTTCTGGAAGAGATGAAGGCCAACGAGGCCTGGCAGAACATCCCGGTCATTGTGCTGAGCGGCACCACCGACATGGACAATGTGGTTCGCTGTGTGGAACTCGGGGCTGAGGACTTTCTCCCCAAACCGTTCAATCCCCTGCTCCTTCGAACGCGCATTGCTGCGGGGCTGGAAAAAAAGCGCCTCCGCGACCAGGAGCAGGCATTTCTCCAGCAGCTCAGCACGGAACGAGAAAAGTCCGAGCGCCTGTTATTGAACGTTCTGCCCGCCGCCATCGCGGAACGCCTCAAGCAGGGCGAGGAAACCATCGCCGAGAGCTTTCCGGATGTCACCGTGCTGTTCGCCGATCTAGTCAATTTTACCAAGCTCAGCGAGCAAACCCCCGCTCCTAAACTGGTGGAATTGCTCAACGAGGTGTTCTCGGCCTTCGACCGTCTCGCGGAAACCATCGGCCTGGAGAAGATCAAGACCATTGGCGACAGTTACATGGTGGTGGGGGGGGTGCCCCTTCCCTGCGCCAATCACGCCGAGCGTGTCGCCCGCATGGGATTGGCCATGGGGGAAGCCATTCACGATTTCAACCGTGTCCACGGCACGCAACTCGCCATCCGAGTCGGTATTCACTCAGGCCCCGTCGTCGCCGGGATCATTGGCCGGCGCAAGTTCAGCTATGATTTGTGGGGCGACACGGTGAACCTGGCAAGCCGCATGGAATCCCACGGCCAACCCGGTGAGATTCAGGTCAGCGAGGCCACCAAGCTCAAGCTGGGAGGCCTGTTTCAGTTCGAAGCCCGAGGCCCCATTCTCATCAAGGGCAAGGGCGAACTCCCCACCTTCCTCCTGCGAGCCCACTCCGGCAAGCAGCCCTAACCCTAACCGGGGATTCCCCGAGGCCACGGCCGGGAACTCCCCGTCTAGCCGATCCCTCACTTCGATGGCACAGTGCTCCATCCGAGGGAATCCTCACTGAGCGTCGGCCGCACCCAGCAGAACTTCTCTGGCCAGCGGGCTGGCGCCATGGAAATCCCGAGGACCAACACGACAACTCCCGTACTCACACATGAAACGCAGTCTGTGCATCCTAGGATTGAGCATCGCCACCTTAGCCGCCACCAACGCAACGGCCCAGTCCGACCCTCAATGCATCGTGCTCAAACCCCGAAATACTCACGATAATCTGCGAGTGGTGCAGAACGTGCCCGAAGCCGGGACGACCGCCGCTCTCCTGGGATTTTCCACCCTGGGACTCGCCTGGATGGCCCGGCGGGTCAAGTCAAAGCTGCAGGCGAGCTAGCGCTCAGTAGGGTTTAGGCCCGGGTCGGGTCATTCGATGCGCCTGAGCCGGAAGTAGCGGGTAGGCCGGGCGATGTCCAACTGGACGCGAAACTCCTCGCCCACCTTGGAGACACGGTCGGGAACCTGGCTCCAAGCCGTTTCGGTAGCGAGCCGCGTCTCGAGAACGTAGTCCGTCGCCCAACCTGGCCAGGTCAGGATCAGCGCGGGGCGCGGACTTCGTACCGCCGTGAGTCGAGGCAAGCGCAACACGTTCACTAAAAAGGATCGAACCGTGGTGTTAGCTCCCCCCAGATCCAGGGGGCCATCGTCCTGAACCGTAATGGTCACCCGCGATTCACCAAACGCGCCCACGACGGGAGAGAGCACGAGCGTGGCCCGATTGTCACCGCCAACATATTGGATCTCAGGGGTGGGCAGGAGCGTGGGATTGGCCGAACTGACCGACAAGGAAAGTCCCTGCACTTCCTCGAAGCCACCCGCCCCCAAACCGGTGAGCGGGATACGCGCAGGGGAGGAGAGGAAGGCCAAGGTGATGTCCTTGGGAGCATCGAGAGTGGGGGCATCATTGACCGGTCGCAGTGTCACATCAAAGAAGGTGGTCGCGATGTCTCCATTCGCATCATACACACTCACAAAGACACGCGCCTGACCGAAGCGATCGGCACGAGGCGAGAGGTTGAGACGCCGCTGCAAGCCAGTTCCGGTCACCGTGATGCCTGCATCAGGAAGCAGAGCCTGGTTCTGGGAACGCCCCACCACTCGGAGCACCGAGGGCTGATCGTCCCGATCCGATAACGTCACGTCCACACCCAGTCCCACCTGGTCTTCGAGCCCCTCCAGATTGGCGATCGGAGCGATTTCCGGAGCGTCGTTGACCGGGGTCACAGTGACGGTGAACTGGGTGCTGGCCTGGGCTCCTTCCAGATCACGCACAAGAATAGTTACGTTGGCCGAGCCGGAACGATCCGCAACCGGCACGAGCCGGAGTCGCCGGGAAGCCTCGGTTCCCGTCACGACCAAGTTTGCCGCAGGCAGCAACTCAGAGTTGTCGCTGGAGACCTCTACCTGAAGCTGATTGAGCGGAGTATCAGGATCGCTCACTGTGAACTCGATTCCCTCTAACAACGAATCCTCAGGCAAGACCACCGAAGCCAATTCGGAGATCCGCGGAGCATCGGCGACCGGGCGTATAGTCAGCACGAAGCTGCGGCGAGTAATGCCACCTCGGCCGTCATCAACCCGAACCGTCAATTCGAAGGTTCCATACTGATTTGTATCCGGAGTCAGTTTCAAGACTCTCTCCGCCCCAATCCCCTCGATGGCGATTTGATCCAGTCGCAGGCCTGAACCTTCGGGCAAGCCCACGCTCACCGCCAGTAATTGCACATCGCTCTCGATATCACTGAGCAGCAACGGAATCGGAGGCACGGGCTGATCCTCGTCCACCGTCACATCGGACAGGGCTTCCAGCGAGGGCGCATCGTTTACAGCAGAAACCGTAAGCGGGAACTGACGGACAGCCACGCCGCCGTGCGGATCGCGCAGTATCAGGACCACACCGGCAATTCCGGACTGATTCAGGATCGGTGAAAGATTCAAGGTGCGAGCACTGCCCGTTCCCAGAATCTGAATTCCTTCATCGGCCAGAACCTCCGAGTTGGTCGACCGGGCGATCAGCGTCAACTCCTCAGGAGCCGACTCCACATCGCTCACGATCAGTTGAATCTCCGAACGCGGAACGTCCTCGGAGGTGGACTGTTCGGCAATCGATGAGATTTCGGGAGGCTGATTCCCAGTTGGATGCCGCACGGTAAAGCGGACCTCGCGCAGGCTCGAGGCACCTTGCGGGTCCTGAGCCTCAACCAAGAGGGTGGCAACGCCAAACAAGCCAGGCGCGGGGGTTATAGTCAGAATTCGCTGAGTTCCGTTCGCGTGCACCTGGGTGCTACCCGGAGGAACGAGCAACGAATTGTCGCTGGTGATGTAAACCAAGATTTCTTCAGCCGGCGATTCCAGATCGGAGAGATTAAAGCTAAGGGTGGCGCCGGCCTCACCCAGCACCATCTCAATGGGTGGCAATTCGGGAAGCACGGGAGGGTCGTTCACCGGCACTACCGTCAGTGCAAGCGGCCGCCGAACCTCCCCGCCGTCCTGGTCGCGCAAAACCAAGGTTAGCTCCGCTGTCCCTGAAGCGTCCGGACGCGGCGTAACGGAAAGGGTCCGAGCCGTTCCTGAGCCGCCGAAACTGACACCCTCCGGAGCGATAAGATCCGGGTTTGACACTTCTAGCGAGAGAAGCAAGTCGCCGGCCGCTGTCTCAACATCCGCCACGGGAATCACAATGGGCGTACTGGCCGTGTCCTCCGGAGTGAGAATGGTGGTGGCGACTTCTCCGATCGATGGCAGATCGTTGACGGGACGAATGTTAACCTGGATGGGCAGGATGGCCGATGCTCCCTCCCCGTCGGTAACCTCCAAAACCACTCTCGCCAACCCCGCAGCATTAGGATTGGGATGAATCACCAATTGCAGCCCGCCGCCGCCCGGAGTGAAGACCAGGGATGAATCGGAGAGAAGCTCGCCGTTCTCTGAGGTCCAACGTATGGCCAACAGTTGAGAGACCAGCGCATCATCCGAGAAAGTGAGCAGGACCGGGGTGCTGGGGGTGTCCTCATCCATCTCAATGAGCGCCGGCACCGTCACGGTCGGAGCATCATTCACCGCCTGCACCTGGAGAGCGATCCACGCGCTAGAAACCCCACCGTTCGGACCCAGGACCGTGAAGAGCAGCCGGGTCGCCCCGTACTGGTTGAGGCCCGGGCTGAGAACCAAGGAACGCTCCTCACCTGTGCCTTGCAGGGAAACGCCCTCCTGAGGCAACAGGACCAAGTTCTGCGAAACCGCGGTGATGCTCAATGAATCGAGACTGGAGTCCGGATCTTGGATTAGGATTCCAGACAGGGTCACCGGCACATCCTCCATGGTCTCCAGATCGCGCAGACCACTGATCGACGGCGGTTGCAGACCATCCGGATGAGTGACAATGAGCCTGAAGACATTGCTCGAGCTTTGACCTTCCGGATCCCGCACCATCAAGGTGACGTCCACGTTCCCGAATCGACCTGGCGCCGGAGAGAGGCTGACGGTTCGCAGCGAACCGCTTCCACCCAGGACAATCCCGCTTTCAGGGAGCAACACCGGGTTCGAAGAACTGGCGAGCAACACCAGCAAGGAGGCGTCGCTTTCCAAATCCTCCACGGCGGCTTCAACAAGAGGAACCTCCGTCCCCAGCGGCACAGTGAGACTGGCTACAGTCTGGACCCGCGGCGCGTCATTGATCGGCTGCACAGTCAACAGGAAGCTGAGCGAGGTGACCCCGCCATCGGGGTCGGTGGCATTCACCGTGATGGTGGCGCTGCCAGAACGATTCGCGTTCGGATGAATCACCAAGTAGGGGTTCTCGTCCACGATCGCAAACTCAAACCCGCTGTCTTGCACCAGCGACGGGTTGCTGGAGGAGGCGGTCAACTGAACCGCCAGCGCCGGACTTTCACGGTCGGTGACCTGGATCCGAATGGGCGCAAGTGGGACATCTTCTCCCGTGATGAGATCCTCGATCGCGGCGAGCGTCGGCGGATCGTTCACCGGCTGAACGGAGACCTGAAACTGAGACTCACCTCGGGCACCCTCGGCATCGGTGGCGGTGACCGTCACGGTCGCAGTCCCGGAGGCGTTGGCGCCCGGTCGCACCTGCAGACTCCAGCCCAAGCCCACTTGCTCCAGGTGTAAACCGGAAGCGGGAACCAGCCCCTCATCCGAGGACCGAACCTGCACGAGGGCCTGGCTTCCCGGGGAAGCATCAACATCTTGAACGTCGAAGGGAATTACCTCGCTCGCCGCGTCCTCTTGCAGAATAAGATCCCGCAACCCAACCACCTGCGGTGCATCGTTCACCGGCTGTACCGTCACTTCGAACGATCGGACGGCCAACCCATCCGCTTGATTGCGTGCGGAAATGTAGACAGTGGTCGTTCCAGAGGCGTCGCGGGCTGGCGTAATCACGAGAGTTCGCTCCGCACCGGTACCTTGGATCACCAGGCCAGTCTCCGAAATCAGGGAAGGGTTAGCCGCGATCGCCAGAATCGAAAGCTGATCCGGTGGGGTGGCGGCATCCTGCACCGTGAACGAGATGCTCTCGCTGACGTGGTCCTCCAGGAGGATCAGCGGCTCAATCTCGGTGATGGACGGCGCGAAGGCGTTGGCGGAGGAGCGGACTCGGCAGCGGAGCTTGCCGACGACGGTGGCTCCCGCTTCGTCTGCCACCTGAATGAGAATCTCGGCATCACCAAAACGTCCCGCAACCGGGGTCACTGTCAGCGTGCGGGAAGCTCCCGATCCTCCCAATACCAGGCCGGAGGAAGACACAAGCCGGGGATTGCTCGACCACACCGAGACCAGGAGTTGGTCCGCGGCCGATTCGGCGTCGGCCACCTCGAAGGGCACCACGGTCGGACCCGCGTTCTGATCGATCACGAGGTCCTCGATGAGCGCAACCGTCGGAGCATCGTTCACTGGATCCACAAGCACACGAAAAACCGTCCGGGCCGAGCCGCCCTGGGTATCGAGAACCTCCACCGTCACCTGAGACTCACCAAATGCATGAGGTGCGGGTCGAAGGCTCAGTTGCCGATCTTCGGAGTCACCCCGCACCGCCAGATCTCCCCCCAGAAACAGATCCCGATTCGACGAGGACACGGTAACCTGGAGGCTAGCAGAGGCCGTCTCGAAATCGGATATCCGGAATGGAATCAACAAGCCCTCGTGATCCTCCGGGATACGCTGATCAGGCAAGGCAGAGAGGGAAGGCAGATCGTTGATGGACGAAACGGTGAGGGTAAAGTCACGACTCGAAGTTCCTCCCTGCGGATCCGTCACTCGCAAGGTGATCAGGGCTGTCCCCGACTGATTGGGCAGCGGATCCCCCGCCAAGACTCGGTCGGCTCCCTCCCCCGTGATCCGAAGCTGGGTGCTCGGGATCAAAGTTTCATTACTGCTGCTGGCCGAAAGGACCAACTCCCCGGCTACCGACTCCACGTCGCCAACCACGAATGGCACACTCCAACCGAGGTCCTCGTCCACCACCACGTTCGGAATACTCGAAAGGGTCGGCGGATCGTTGACCGGTTGCACAGTGACCCGGACTACAGCCACCGAAGAATCCAGCTGCCCATCGTTCACCCAATAGCTGAACGAATCGGTTCCTGCGAAATCGGGGTCGGGAGAGAAGGACACCAGGGGCGGGTTTCCGGTCAGCCGCCCGTGCTGAGGCTGGGCCAGAATACGATAAGCAAGCGGCCGGCGCTCGGGATCGACACCACGAAGGGTGACATCGACGGGGGTGTCCTCCAGGGTCGTCAACTCGAAAGCTTCCGCAACGGGTGCGTCATCTGGAACAAACGTGCGGTCGACGGAGTAAAGAATACGATCCAACCGCGCTGCGGCGCTCAGCGGTCGAAACCGAAGAGTGTGAGCTCCCGGCGTGAGCCGCAGCAGCCGCGGGTTGATCGCGAACGGCTGGGCGCCTCCACGACCGTTGAGTGGCACCCATTGCCATCTTCCCTGCCCTCCGTCCTCAATGGGCAAATCGAAGATATCCTCCGGAGCAGAGTCCACCTTCACCCCGAAGCCAGCCAAACCCTGGCCCGTAATCCAGACTCGAGCCCAGACCGAATAGTCGCCCGAGGTTAAGGCCAGCACCGGGAACTCCATTCCTCCCTGACCTGCGACAGCCGAACTCGCGTAGGCGCCGCCCGATGCCGTCGGGTCAGGTTGAACCAAAACGGGGGGAGTATGCTCCGCGGCCTCCGCTTCGAAAAACACGGCGTTGGTTTGGACCAGAGTGGTGGAGTTTACCTGCAACAGAAACTCCGTCGCCGAGCTGAGGCCCTCATCGCTGACTACCACCCGGATGACCGCGGTGCCGAACCGCAGGGGAGCTGGGGTGATGGTCAGTCCGCGTACCCCGCCGCTTCCATCCAAGACCAATCCCGAGGGGGGAACCAGCAGGGAATCGGAGGACGAAGCGCTTACGGTCAAAGCCGAGGCAGGCGACTCGGGATCGGCAATCGTAACCGAGATCGGGCCGATCGGAGTAGCTTCCTGGGTGATATGGCCGGGAATCAAGGCGATGGTGGGTGCATCATTCACCGGCTGGACCGTGACGCTGAACCGAGTGACCGACTCAGTGTTGAAGGAGTCACGGACTGTTAAGGAAATTTCCGCCGTTCCGCTTCGATCGCGGCTTGGGGTAATGATCAATTGACGCTGGCTGCCGCTGCCGCCGAGCGCCAGGCCGTCCACTGGTATTAGGCTGGAATCCGACGATGCCACGGACACAATCAGGGCGGAGGCGGGCGTTTGCACATCTTCGACCGTGAAAAGGATGGGAGCGGAGGGAGTGTCCTCAAACAGTGTCTGCCGGGGAACCGACGAAATCCTGGGCGGAAGACTGTCGATCCAGGTTGCGATTAGGAGCACACCATTGGTATCGACGACGTTCCTCCCCAGCGGTGGCATGCGAACGGTGTCCAAGCTGCTCAGGCGGTGGTAGAGAATAGAGCGACTGGTGCTGCCAGGAGTGATGATGGAGGGGGATTCCAGGCCGAGTGGGTTGTTGAAGAGCCCGTTGATGAGGTTCTGGGAGACCAGGGGAGTTTCATAGCGGGCGTCAAAGTAGGCGGCACCCACGGCGGGATTGTGGCAGTAGCTGCAGTTCGCATCGAGATATGAGCGCGCGCGGCGTTCCAAAGTCGCAACATCCTCACCCTCGCGGGTCAGAGTCGGGAAATGAGGAATATCGGATTCCTGGATCGGCGGTGAAAAAAGTCCAACGTGATTGAGCGCCCTGAGCTGATTGTCCGTCCTTCCGGTTTGGGGGTACAGAAACTCTCGATTGAGCTGGCGGGCGGTTACCCCCAGAACGCCTTTACTTTGCGTGTTATGACAGGCCAGGCATTCCTGCCGGCTGGGATAATACCAAGTCTGCTTGCGCTCCCCCCCATCCAAGGTGCGGATGGAGATCTCCTCCTGGAGACTGGTGGTGAGCAGGTCGGCATCCGTCCCATCCGCACGCCATTTGTAGGTCAGACCGTAGACATACCCGTTGGTGTTCCGGATCAGAAACCGGGTTTCGAGTCGCTTGAGAATCGCGGGATTGGACTCATCGATGGGCAGCTCGAAATGCTTTACAAAAACCGATCCAGCCGGGAAGTTCCAGAAGCCATTTGAGGAGAAGCCCACGGTCTCATTCGCACCGTACGGGGCGACCGTGCCGGGCACGGCGAACCACCTCGACTTGATGGCGCCATCCGACCAGAAGGGTACATTCATCTGGTAGGGGATCATGGTGTCTGCGACGCGAAATGAGGCGGGATCCGAGAGGAACCCGGTTTGGGAGATGAGCTTCGGCACTGTTCCGGCGGAGATGCTGCTCGAGAGCTTGTAGATCTGTCCGTTCCCGAGGTGACACATGTATAGCTCCCCTTGGTGGTCCGTGCCAAAAGTGGAGATTCCGGTGTGATAGGCTCCCGGGGGCATATTGCAGAGGTAGGTCACTCGGGGGTCGTTCACCCCATCGTAGTCCATCGCCCAGATCCGTCCGCTGCCGTTATCCGCAAAAATGTATTTACCACCCAGTTCTACTCGATGCTCGGGCCCCCGATAGACATAGCCACCAATGATGCAATTCAGGCCATTCTCGTGCTTGAACTGGTGGACGGGAGGAGACTGTACTCCGAGGGAAGGCGTGAACGGTCCCATGGGAAAATCGCTGGTCCCTTCTCGATCCGGCCATTGGTAGTTCTTGCCCTTCTCCACCAGGTTAACTTCCTCGTAGAGCGAGGCGCCAACGTCGCCCAGCCAAAGATGCCCGCTCTCAAAATCGAACGAGATTCGGTGCGGGCTGCGGAAACCGAGCGCGAAATACTCTTCCAGAACGCCCCCGTCAGGATCTTGCCAAGGATTGTCGTTGGGGATGTAGTAGTTGGCGGAGAAGCTCACCGGCAAATCAGGAGAGGCCGACAGCGGTTGACGTCGAATCGGATGGCTACGAGCGGGATTCTTATCGACGTCGATCCGGAACACACCACCAAACAAGCCACGATTGATCCGCTGGGCGCTGAAAAGGATCAACGCGGCCCCTTCCCCTTCGTCCCCAGCACTCCAATAAAGGTAGCCGTCCGGTCCGAAAAGAACTGAGCCTCCGTTGTGCCAGGTGTGCCGGCAGTACTGGCTTACCAAGATCTGCTCCGACTCGGGATCCGCCACGGACGATCCATCCGGGATGGTAAACCGGGAGAGTCGGTTGAACCCCTGCGATCCGGACGGGACTAGCCCGGGGCCCACAAAAGGATTGGTCGAGTAGCGATAGTGAACGTAAAAATAGCCACGATTCGGTGATCCGGGGAGGCCGAACTCCGGATGAAACGCCATGCCGAGCAATCCGCAGAGGCCGTAGCCTTGCACGCGGCTACGGATGTCGAGAACGGTCGTTTTGGCGCTGGTCCCCGGGTTGTTCTCAAACGACCAGATCTGTCCTTGCCGACCGCAGACATACATTCGAGTCGACCGAGGTGCAAAGGTGAGATTGACTGGATCTTCGAAGCTCAGATTAGGGAAAGCCTTCACTGTGGACCAACTTCCACTGACAGCGGAAAGATCCTCCGGGAATGCTCGGTTCAGGAACGGGGCGACCGCCTTACGTTCGTCGAGTCCATAGGTGGCCGAGAGGCCTTGGATTCCGGCGAGACAGAAGATCAGGATGACAGTGGCAAGGCGACGCACGCCGAACTGCTCCCGTGCCCTGGGGTTCAGAGCCTGCCTCCGTGGAAGAATCACCCAACGCCAGCTTCTGCAAGATCCGTGCATGTTCATAAGCCAACTCCTACGCTACCTCTATAACCCATTTCCGTTGGGAACACCGAAGGAAGGTCTTCGTCCAACAATAAGCTCGAATCCGCAGGCACATCCGATCGAGCCCAAGAGGCTCCTCTCGACAGCACGGCAAAACCGAACAGAACTGCCACCCCAGGTAGCATGGTGTAATTAGAATCTTAAACGTGGCTTACGGAAAGCGCTACTGGAAAAATGGCACGGGGCTAAAGAAAGAACCGGCTATCGGTTTCCGAGCTTATTGAGGCCCCCGCTACGGCTGGAGGGTCATCAGTCTCCCCTTGATTTCCGACGCCCGAGCGGAGCAGTTACTCCAGAATGTCGGGAAGTACCGATGGGCGTGGGTCGGGAGCGATGCCGGTAACAGTCGGCCAGAGAACCAGATCCTCGATGGTCCAATTCGGACGGCTTCGTTCCAGATCATCGGCTAGGGCCCCATGACGCCAAACGGCATAGCGCAACGTACGCCCCACCTCCTGCTGGAGTAGCGGCTGACTCAAGAGTCCCGCGATCCAACCCGCCAGCACATCGCCACTACCGCCCTGCCCCAAGTGCGGGTTGCCGGAGGAATTGATGGAAAGCAGGCCTTCACAGCGACCAATAACGGTCTGATAGCCTTTCAGAACAACCCAGCAGCCACCGAATCGGGACGAGAGTTCCCGCACCACCTCGAGCCGACGGTTCATAATCTCTTCTGTGGAGCACCCCAGCAAACGAGCCGCTTCTCCGGGATGGGGAGTGATCACCCTCAGCGCGCTGCGGTCGGGAGAAAGCGCTCCGGGCGGGATCCAAGCCAGCGCACTCGCGTCAACCACCATCGCCTGCCCTGCCGTCCTCCATTGTTCTGCGATCCACGGGCCCCACTGAGGGGCGAGCGACGGATCTTCCATCCCCGGCCCCACCAAAATTCCGGAGCAACGCGGCGGCAAGCTAACCGGGGCGTCGAAAGGTTTCACCATGACGGATTGCAGTTGGGCGGCCACGGGAACGTAAATCCCACCAGGCGTGAACAAAGTGATCAGACCCGGTTGAGCGCGCTGAGCACCTCGCGCGGCCAAGACCGCCGCTCCATGATAGCCCACGCTTCCCGCCACCACCGCCAGATGACCGAAAGTTCCCTTATGGCCGCCAACCGGGCGCTGCGGTGGAAACGAGCGAAAATCGGCAGCGTGTATCCACTGAGTTTCCGACGCATAGGGACAATCGATCAGCCCGATGTTGGGGGCAACCTCAAGCCTCCCGACATAGGGCCATGACCGAGCGAGCAAGAGTCCCTGCTTAGCGGCTCCGAGAGTGAGAGTCACTTGGGCTCGAACCGCAGCACCCGCCGGCTCGCCGGTGTTGGCATCCAAACCCGAAGGCAGATCAACAGACAGCACGGGAATGCCCGACTCGTTGATGGCGTGGATGAGCCTCTGAAACTCGGGATCGAGGGGACGGCTCAATCCGGTGCCGAAGATGCCATCCAACAACAACCCCGGTTTGAGGGAGCAAATCGAGTTGAACTGCTCCAGCGCCTGGCCCGGATGGATGGCCTCGATCCGATGAACCTCATGGTCTACGAAGAGCCGGCAGGCTTGGAGCACATCCTGCCCATTGTTGCCGCGTCCATACAAAGCCACCACCGAATCGCCCTTTTTCAACATCTTATGGGCCCGCTCGGCTACCAGATGGCCCACCCGGCGGATCACTTCGAGCTGAGAGCGGCCAGCCTTCCAGCTCGCTTGCTCCCAAGATCGCATTTGACTGACGTTCAGAACCGGAACGGGCATAGAGGAAAGGTCGTGAGGGCGCGTTGAAGGAAAACGTTCCCGGTCTTAAGCCATCGATTAGGCATTCGGGTAGAGTTTGCTGACCAAATTGCCGTAGCCATTGTAGAGCTGAGTCCGCACCCGGGTGCCGGTATCAATCATCCGTTCGGTTGCCTGCGACCAGCGAGGGTGCGGCACCTTGGGATTGACATTCGATTCGAAAGGATACTCCTCCGCGCTCAGCGTTTCCCAGAAAGTCTTGGGCTGGGCGGCGACGAACTCAATCTTGGCGATCGACTTGATGCTCTTGTAACCATACTTCCATGGCACAACCAGTCGCACCGGGGCTCCATGCTGTTTGGGCATGGGCTTGCCGTAGATCCCCGTGGCCATAAACGTGAGCGGATGCATCGCCTCGTCCATGCGCAGTCCTTCGAAGTAAGGCCAAGGATAACGTGCGGTCCGAGGACTTGTGTAGCCCGGAAACTGTTCTGGACGGTTAGCTGTTTCGAAGCGAACAAACTTCGCTTCGGACTTCGGCTTGGCCTGCTCGATCAACTTCGCGAGTGGGAAGCCGGTCCAGGGGACGATCATGGCCCAAGCCTCGACACAGCGGAACCGGTAGACGCGTTCCTCGAGGGGATTCTTGCTGATCCACTCCTCCAAGTTCACCGTCATGGGATGGTCGCAAAGCCCGGTGATCTCTATTGACCAAGGGCTGGTGACAAACTTGGAAGTCAGGTGCTTGACCGCCTCCTTATCCAGGGAGAACTCGTAGAAATTATTATAGGACCCGGCAACGTCCTCATTGGTAAGCGTCCAGTCCGGGCTAAAATCCTTGTTGCGGGGAAAGGGATAGGAGGGCTTGGCTCCTCCGGTCGTCTCTGCACCCTGCAGCCAAGGTCCGGCTCCCATCAGGCCGACACTGGAAAACCCCAGCTGTTTCAGAAAATGGCGCCGGTTGAAGAAGCAGGACTCGGGGGTGATACGCAGACCGGGCTGATACCACTCGGGACGGCGGACGATGTGTGCCATGAGCCAACCATGCCCCAGCGGGTAGCCGACCGAAAGTCAAAATTTCCACCCAATCGATCCCCCATGGTGGGGTGACGCGAACCCGACAGCGATGCCATCCGAATCAACCCTTCCGAAAGGCGAGCGGACCCCGGAAACCAAGACCGCACCATCAAGTGGGGACAGGCCTCTCCCGTTCCGACCCCCCCCCCTCCCCAGCACGGCGCCGCTTCCGCGATCCAACTGAGGGCCCAACTGGGGACAGGCCTCACTGCCGTTGGGGATCCAACTGGGGACAGGCCTCACTGCCGTTGAGTGCCAACAGCCCCGATCGAGCACCTAGGGGCCCTCCTGGCGGACGCAACCCAACCTAAGACCCAAAGCGGGGACAGGCCTCTCCCGCTCCCCCAGGCCGCCCCTCCAAAGCCGTCCGACACGCAAGTGGGGACAGACCTCGCTTGGAGAAAACGCCTGCGACACCATGTGCCAATGTGACACACCAAAACCGGGCATATCGCCATCGCGTCGCGGTTTGGGCAGAAGGGACAGGCCTCCACAGGGCAAAATCCGCCGAGGCTTGGGTAAGTCAGGATTTGGCAGAGTTCAGAGCAACAAACGGCGCATTTCCGGGTTTATGAAGGAGATGGCGAGCTGGAACCGCACCAGAAGTTCGGTGTCTGGCAGGATCGGAAGGAGAAGGGGCAAGAGTATCGGAGCGTATTTTGAATCCTGGCACCATAAATGTTGTCGAAGAGGTGTTGGAGCGAGCAGAAAATGGTTAGCCGAATGGGAAAAGAGTCGCTCTCGCTCCGACGAAGCTGGTTACAGCAAACGATCAATTAAGCATTGCGTATGAAATCTAACTCGCGGATCAACAGTCGGAAAGGCAGGTCGCCGCGGTCCATGCTCCCTCCGCCGCCGCCTCGGCAGATGCGGAAGAACGCGCAGGGCTCTTCAACGCGAAAGGCTGTGTCCCCACTGGAGATCACAGGCTCCCGGCCGATTCAGTCAGTGGTGACGGAACCAGCCCAGGAAGCCGTCGCAACCAAGGCTCCCGAAGGCCCAGTTTCCACTTATTCGAACACGGGGCGTGATGCTTACGAACTTTACCTGCGCGAAATCGGTCAGACGCCGCTCCTGACAGCTGAGGAGGAGACCGCCTTGGCGCGACGTGTCCAAGCCGGCGATGAGGAGGCTCGCGAGCATATGATCAAAGCCAACCTCCGGCTCGTGGTGAAGATTGCCCGAGAATACGAGGGCTTCGGAGTGCCTTTGCTCGACATGATCAGCGAGGGCAACATGGGGCTGATTAAGGGTGTCGAACGGTTTGATCCCGATAAAGGAGCCAAGTTGTCGACCTACGCGGCCTGGTGGATCAAACAGAACATCCGGCGTGCGCTAGCGAACCAATCCAAGACCATTCGCCTGCCAGCCCACGTCGTCGAGAAGAGGGTCCAAATCCGGGCCGTCGAAACCCGCCTTCAAGAGCTGCTTGGCCGCATGCCCAATGATGCCGAAGTGGCGGAAGAGTTGGGCCTCGAGGCCGGTTGGGTCCGTCACTATCGACAAGCCTTGGTGTCCCCCAGCTCTCTGGACGCACCCCTCAATGGGGATGATGAATCGAATCGGCTGGCAGATGTGGTCGCGGATCCCACCGCTACCACTCCGTTCGAGGATGCCCGGCTGCAGGCGGACAATGCCATGGTCAACGAAGTGCTCGATACTCTTAATGACCGCGAACGCGAAATCCTCGCGCTCCGCTTCGGCTTAGGCGGCGACGAGGAGCGAACCCTTGAGGAGATCGGCGACAAGTTCGGGCTCACGCGCGAGCGCATTCGCCAGATCCAAGAACGCGCCCTGCACAAGATGCGCGTGCGCATCGAGGAGCGTGAAATGCCGATGCTGTCCGCCTAGCAGACCGTCGGACTTACAATGACGTTCAGCGGGGTGCCCACCCGGGCTATTGCTTGGTTCGAGGGCTTTCTTGGCGTCGGCCTGCTAGCAATCACCCCGACTCGGAGTCGGGGTGAGGAAACCTCGTCTGACTGGTCAGGAGTGCTCTCTTTTGCCCCAACTGATCCCGCCCCATTTGTTTTTCAGATCGCCCCCACCATCCGGTGCAGTCTCTTAAGGTCGTAGGCCGTGCTTACCAGGGTCCACTCCAGCTTCACTTTACCTAACCCACGCAGCATGAACCTCCGAAACCCCAGCACACTTTTGATGATTCCAAACACCGGCTCCACCGTCTGCTGCCTCGGCTTGTAATTCTCCCGCCCCTTCTGAGTCTTCATCCGATGTCTCCCCAATCACGCAAATTGGGGGGCAAAAGAAGTGGTGTGTCGTGATCCATATTGACGAAGCGGGGACCCAGGCAAAACTCGACAGCGTTGCCCCGCTCCAGCACGATCAGGCTCCACAGCCGGACTTACGTCCGGTCGGCACATGTCCGACAGGCTGCTAGCTCAGCTTTCGCAACTTGGTGATTCGCCCGGTGTTGACCCACTCGGCAACGAAAATGTTGCCACGAGAATCGAAGCACGCGTCGTGCGGGTGAAGGAACTTTCCGGAAACCCATCCCTCACCCTTAGGCTGGCCTCGCAGCTTCATGCCGTCCTTCAGAACCTGGGCTCGCCAGGCCTCGTCTTCTCCCAAGTGCGCGATGACTTTATCGTCCTTGTCCAGCAACGTGATCCGCGCGCTTAGGTCGGGAACCAACATCACGTCCTTGTGGATATCCATGTTAGCCGGAAGGATAAACCCATCGAGAGTCTTGAGATGTTTCCCTTCCAAGGTGAACCATTGGAGGCGCTTGTTCGCTCGATCGGCGACGGCGATCGATGGTTCCCGCCCCGGCCGGTTGTCATAGCAGATGCCATGTGATGTATTGAACTCCCCCGGTCCCGTCCCGACGCCGCCGAACATAGACATCCATTTGCCCTGTTTGTCGTAACGGTGCATGCGGAAGGATCCGTAGCCATCGGCCAGATAGAACCCCCCATCGGGCAGGAAGGCGTAGTTGGTGGGCATAAAGGCATCACGTCCCCATCGTTTCTTCGGCTTGGAATCCTCCTCTGCCGGATAAAGCCCTGATTCCATGGGTGCCCGTTTCTCCCAGATCATCTCGCCCTTCAGAGTTAGCTTCGCAAAGTTTTTCAACTGCTGATAGCCGGTCACGTAGAGGAACTGCTCACGCCCCTCAGTGACCACCTCCAGTCCGTGGCCGCCTCCTTGGAACTGGCTTCCGAAAGCGCGGATGAACTTTCCTTTGCGATCGAACACAAAGATGGACGGATGGTCCTTGATGTTCTCGCGCCCTTCGTGAATGACGTACAGATTGTCATGCTTGTCCACCGCCACATTGTGGGTGGTTTGCCAGGAATACTTGGCCGGCAACTGAACCCAGTCATGCTGGACTTCGTAGCGATGATCGCCACTGCCGACCACCGGCAGCTTTGGGGCCTTCTGCGCCGTCAGTATCTGCGGCATGGCGAGCGTAAAGGCAGTGGCAGCGAGAAAGCGACGGCGCGGAAGGCGAGTGGTTGGCTTCATAGGCGGCAAAAGGAATAGGTTTTAGAAACCCGAGACGCCTCCATCGATCAGCACCGTAGCGGAGAGGCGTCCGCGGGAGGAAAAGTTAATGGACGACACCGACGTTTCCGACAAAAAAGGTTTTGGCTTTGTCGACAAACTCCGCCGGGTTCAGTGCAAAAGCCTGGCTGTCGGTCTCGACCGCCATCACACCTTTCCATCCGGACTTCTTGAGCTCGGCGATGAGTCCCTTGTAGTTGGCGCTGCCTTCACCGATGTGAGTGTCTGTGGAAACCGTGTCTCCCAAAGCGGCCTCAACTTTCTTGTCCTTCAAATGGATGTCATACACGCGGCCTTCATACTCCCGAAACACTTTAGCGGCGTCGAAGCCGGCCGCGGTGATCCATCCCACATCCAGGCAAACTCCAATGCGGGAATCCCGATGCTTGATCACATTTTTGACGACCGCGGGATTCCCATACATCGAACGGATCCCGTGATTGTGAATGGCGACCCGGATATCGAATTCCTTGGCCAACTCCTCCAGGTTGTCGAAAATCTTGAAGTCGCTTGGTTCGACGATGATCAGCTTCATGCCCATCTCCTTGGCGAAGACAAACAATTGCCGGTTCTTCTCCCGGTCCAGCGACGTTCCCGCGACGCCAAAGGTGTACGCCTTGAGCCCGTTCTTGTCGAGAATCGCCTTCTTGCGCTGGATCTCGGCGAGAGGCGCGTAGGGATCGATGTGGTTCGGGATGAGCTGAAGGGTCTTTACGCCGTGCTTCACGGCAAACTCGACCACCTGGTCGAAGTTCAGCTGACGGAGGGTCCAGGTTTGAATCCCCAGCTGGATGTCGGCATCCGAGCTAGCAGCTCGAGACCAAGAGGCAGTGATCAGCAGGAGCAGGGCAACGAAGGTGCTAACGGTGTTTTTCATGGTGATGTCCCATGCAGTAACGGAACCCGGCCGACGAATCAAGCCCGTTTGCGACACCGTTTGCGGGCTGAGTTGCCCATCGGGTGTGCTTCGAAATGGGTGGGGGGCGGTAGCCCTCTACGGGACTTGAAGACTCGAGAGCTGCCTGAACTCACGCTCGAACCCGGCGCGGACGCGTGGGCGGAATCACCTGCTTGAGGTGCTCCTGAGCCTGCCGGTGGCGCGGCTGGAGGTAAAGAGCCCGGCGAAAGAATTCCCGGGCTTCAAAGTGACGGCCTTCCACCTGGGCGATCCGACCGAGCAGGTAGATCGCCTGAGCGACGGCCCGATGTTCGTGCAGCACGCGAATGCAGAGATCAGCTGCTTCGTTGCAACGGTGGGCATCCACCAGACTCGCCGCCTCGCGGAGTCGAGCCCGGCCTTCGTCGCTCAGCGAGACAGTCGAGAGCTGGAGCCCCACCGGAGACAAAACCGACTGACTTCCGATCAACCCGCCGGAATTCGGGGTGGACCAAGTGGGCGTCTCGGCCTTTTTGTTGGTCCGGATTTGCGTGGGGCCGACGATCAACAAGCCTCCCGGGCGGAGCAGTCTTTCCAATTGCTTGAGGATCCGCTGCTGAGCCGGCGCGACGAAATACATCATCAGGCTGCGTCCAAAGATGATGTCGTAGGAGTCGGACAGCCGAAGCTTCCCGAGAAGATCACCTTTCAGGAAAGCGACTTGAGAACGCACGGAAGCACAAATGCGGCGTCCGCTGAATTCCCTCTGAAAGTAACGATCCCGAATGGGTTCCGGCGTATGACGCAAAGCGCCGTCTGGATAGAAGGCCGCAGCCGCGTGTCTCAGGGCGCGATCATTGATATCGACAGCATCGATATGGAATTGACTCGCCTGCAAGCCTGACTCCAGGAGGGAGATGGCCAGCGAATAGGGTTCTTCCCCGGTGGCGCAGGGGACACTCAGAACCCGCAGCGGTTTCTTGGAGGGACGAGCCAGCCAATGGTTCGTCACCCACCTTTGCAAAGCCCGCAAAGGTTCGATGTGAGCAAAGAAGTCTCCGGAAGGGAGGCGGATGCCCTCAACCAGGCTCTGTCTCTCCTGGCGTGAGCACCGCAAGATTGCCAGGTATTTGGCCCGGCTCCGGATCCCGTGATCCGACATACGGGCGGCGACGGCCTCCTCGAGGCTGCTGGGGGAAACGGCCTGGGGGTTCAAACCCATCGTTCTCCTCAAAAGCTTGGCCAAGTCGTCGTTAATGGGTTTCATCCGAGCATCCTTTCTCACTGAATCTAGAACTAGAGCTAACTGGCGCACTCCACCCACCCTGGCTAAACTCAACTCAAGCTGAGGGGCGTCGACGCGGGATCAACCGCACTGGAGGCAGACCGGGCTGGGTAGGAGAGGCGAGTTTCTCCTGAGCGCGTCGAGCGTTCAAATCATGAAAGCGGGCCAGGCACAGGAAGGCGGCGACCCTTCGATCAGAGTCCCCCATCTTGCGATTCCACTGGGTTTGAAATTGGATAAGCATGGATATCACACGAGATTCTAGCTGAGCCGTGTCTCAGCAACTCTTGAGACATCGATCGTTCGGAAGAAAACCTTGAGGAAATTCTGCTTACGGAGCAGGAGTTTGTGCAACGGCGATGTTCTTCCGTTGAAGCTGGAGCAACTTGGCGTTGACTTTGGCATTCTGCGCCATGCTCTGGTCCAGCTCGCTATAGGCGACCTTGAGCTTCTCAGTTTCAGAAACGGTGATGGCCAGCAACACCCCAACAACGGCGATCAAGAACCAAAAGGCGGTTTTCATAGCAATGACTTCAACTCTCGGAGGCTGCTGATGCTACCCTCGCTCAGAGCTTCCGATCTTCCTCCTTCCATCGGCACTCAGGGGACGGAGATTCAGTCCACCCAGAAAACACGCAACCAACTATTTAGAAGCCACTTACACCACTACCTCAAACTACGCATCTGCCAGCGAGCTATGAAAGGATCGAGACGAGCGAGGAGAAAATACGCGACACTCTCCTGTACTCGGGTCCACCATCCGCGTTTCGCTCGCCACTCTGCGGTGGTGATCCGGCGGCAATGGACCAGGTCAGCCTCGAACAGAGCATGCGCTTCTTCGGCCAGCTTGGGATCCGAAACACGAACCATCAGCTCATAGTTCACATTGAGGCTACGAAGGTCCATGTTGCAGGAGCCTCCGAAGACTGCGTGGTCGATGATCACCAACTTGGCATGGAGCACTTGCGGCTGATACTCGTAAACCTCTACCCCCGCCCGCAGCAGCATCTCGTACAACCGATGGCTGGCCAATTGGGCCAACCGCACATCCGACTTGCCGGCCAAAATCAATTGCACCCGACCGCCAACCCGAGCACGTCTCATCAAAGTGGTCCGAATGCGCCAAGTGGGCAAAAAGTAAGCCGCGATCATCCTAATGGATTTCGCCTGGGCTAGATCTTCAACCAGAGTCCGCTTGATCGCATGCCGCCGAAAACTGGGGATGTTCAGCAGAAGTTTCCAATTGCGCCCAGCCGACACCGAGTCACGACCCAACGGACGAATGCGCTGCCACAAATCGTGCCTCACGCTCGCCTGTCCGAACATGAAGACAAAGCTCTCAGCCAACTCAGGAACGATGTCCCCGTGTAGCTCCAGCCCGAGATCTCGCCACCCCTGGCCAACCCCGTCCCCGTTATACTCGTCGCTCAGGTTATATCCCCCCACGAAGGCCACTTCACGGTCACAGACCAACAACTTACGATGGTTTCGACAGGCGAAACGGTCGAGGGCGAGAGGGTTAAACCATCGGAATTGACCTCCTACCTCCACCAGCGGATCCCAAAACGATGACTTGAGCTCAATCGACCCAAACGCGTCGATCAAGACCTGGACCTCCACCCCCCGTCTGCAGGCCGCCACCAAGGCGTCACGGATCTCCCGCGCGATAACCCCATCGGAACAGATATAGGTCTCCAGGAGGATCGACTTCGTGGCAGCCACGATCGATGCCTGCATCGCTGCAAAAGCATCTCGGCCGCTCGCCAGCCATCGAAAGGAAGCTAGGTCGCGGACTTCCATAGTTGACCCGGAATCAACCTTTGCCACGTGATCGAGGGGGCTTGGACACTCCAGGCCGCTTGACACCCAGCATGGCAAAAGCGGTCTCGGCGATCGATTCCACCGGCTCAAGCCGACCAATCCCTTCATACCCGCAGGAGAGGAGGCCGGAATCCGGGCCCACAAACTCAGCCCCCCGTTGTTTAAGTCGGACTACATTGTCCTGAGTGGCCGGATGTTGCCACATCTTGCCATTCATGGCAGGGGCGATGAGCAGTTTGGCCTCCGGACGCAATGCCAGGGCGATGCAGGTCAACGCATCATCCGCCAACCCAGCGGCCAACTTGGCAATGACGTTGGCCGTGGCCGGGGCTATCAAGAGCAAGTCCGCTTCATCCGCCCACTTGACATGAGTCGGCTGCCACCCCTCATCTTCATCGTAGAGATCGGTGACGACCGGATGCCGCGACAAGGTCTTAAACGGGAGCGGGGTAATAAATCGCTGGGCATCTCGGGTCATCACGACTCGAACATCGCATCCCTGCTTGGCGAGCAAGCTGGTCAGATCGGCCGCCTTGTGTGCCGCGATCGAGCCGGTGACGCCGAGCACGATGAGCTTAGGGGTATTCATGATTCAGGAGGAAGTGAGCGCGACTGACGCATCCGCTCGGCATCGACAATCGCCAGCATGCGTCTCAGGTCTTCAGGAATGGTGGTACTGATGAGGAGATAGGCAAATTCCTCCCAGCAGGCCAACTCCCGTCGAGCCTCGGCGAGCCGTTTGGCAAGGTCGGCTGGGTCATTCTGGTTGCGTTTTCGCAAGCGTTGCTCCAGTTCGCCCAAGGTCTTCGGAGTCAGAAAGACGGAGACAAGAGCGGCATTCATCACTGGATCGGCGGCCGCGATGGCCTGAATGGACCGCGCGCCCTGAACATCCACGGTCAGCAACACATCAAGGCCTTGCTGCAGTTTCCCCGTCACCTCGGCTTTGAGGGTGCCATAGTAATTCTCGTAGACCCGCGCATGCTCTAAGAAGTCCCCCGCCTCGAGCCGGCGGCGGAAGGTGGCTTGGTCCAAGAAGAAATAGTCGATGCCCTCTCGTTCTCCGGGCCGGGGCTGGCGGGTGGTGCAGGTAATGGCCCGAGTGAAGCCAGGTCGTGCGGCGAGAAGCTCCTGGCAAAGGGTGGTCTTGCCAGCCCCCGAGGGAGCGGAGAGCAGCACGAGCAATGGACTAGATCCTTCTTGAGTCTTCATCGACTGATGGTCATTCGACGTTCTGAACCTGTTCGCGAAACTTTTCCAACTCGGTCTTCAGCAGCACCACTTCTCGGGAAATCTGGCTGTCGTTCGCCTTGGCTCCCAGGGTGTTGATCTCCCGATTCAATTCCTGCGCCAGAAAGTCAAGGGTTCGGCCAACCGGATCCGCCTGCTGGACTACTGTGTCAAACTGATCAAAATGGGCGCGCAAACGGGTCAGCTCTTCGGATATGTCCGATCGATCCGCGAAGTAGATGACCTCCTTGTGCAGACGATCGTCCTGAAGATCGGCGTTGTCCAAACCGGCAGCCCGGATTCGTTCCAGCAGATTTTGACGATAGCGTTCCTGCACCTGCGGCGCTTGCTTCTGCACGCGCGCCACCGCCTGCCGCATGGATTTAATCCGGGAGCTCAAGTCCTTGAGCAGATGTTTTCCCTCCCGCTCCCGCATTTGAACCAACTGTTCAAGACCCTTCTCCAAGGCGGCCTTGATCCCAGCCCAATAGGATTCCGGCTCCGCCAGGCCCTGATTGTTTTGAACCACGCCAGGAGATCGAAGCACCTGGTCCAGGGTCACTTCGCTATTAAGCCCGAGGTCTTTGGCAAGCTTACGAAAGGCTTTGGTGTAGGCGCGCGCCAACGGAACGTTCAGGGCAACCGAGGCCGCCTCCTGCCCTTCCATGGCATGCAGCGAAATGCTCACCAGCACGCGCCCCCGCGCCACCTTGCGGTTGACTTCATCGCGAATCCGGGATTCCAAGGCATCCAGTTCGCGAGGCATATTGACCGTGATCTCGCTCTGTTTGCGATTCACCGAACTCAGCTCCACGGAGATCTTATGACCATCGACCGCGTGCTCGCCCCATCCATGACCCGTCATTGACTTCATCACGATGAAAGTATGGAAAAGTCACCTTCAGCAAGCGACTCAAAACTTCGGGCTCAGCTCCCGATCCAACCAAGCCAGGGTCCGCCGCCACATCTCGGGCGTGTAGACATGCCCCACTCCCGGATAGATCTCATTCACGAAAGCATCCGCACGGCCATGCAGCCCATAGATCAGCCGGACTTTGGCATCAATGGTTCGGATTCCCGAAGCGGGAGAACCCTGATCCTTATCTCCGGTCATAAACAACATCGGCCGCGGGGCCGAAAGAGCAACCACCGCCTCCGTGTCAAAGTGACGAAGCATCCCGGGAACAAAGTAGTAAATCCCATGATGCTTGAGTCCCTCGGCCTGAATGAGGTCTTGATACCGGGTCAAACACCCGACCGCGATGCCGGTCTTAGGACGGTCGTCCAAAGCGGTAATCCACCAGGTTCGGGTGGCCCCCATGCTGATACCAGTAACGGCGATTCTCTGAGCATCCACCTCGGGACGGCTGCACAGATAATCCAACGCCATGAGATCATCCCTGATCATCATCCCCCACAGCGTACGTCCCATCCAGAGCTGGAACTTGGAGGCGGTCATTTCACCGCCCGAGCCCTTCTCCGCCGCCCCACCGGGGCCGGCGCCGTTTCGTTCGCCGAAGCAATAGGCATCGATCGCCAGCACCACATAACCCTGCCGAACGAGAGCTGGGCCGGGTGGTTCCGGAACGGCATTGGTCTGGAAAAGCTCCTGGCGTCCCGAGTCATAGTGTCCGCCATGCCAATGGCAATAGAGCACCGCCGGAGCGAGTCCCGAGCGTTTCTCGGGAAGCAGCAAGGTGCCGGTGACGACGGCGCCCGCGCCATTGTCGAACTGGAACATTTCCTCCACGAAGCCGTCTCGCTGGACTCGGCTCACCAAGCGAACCTGGGGCACCCGGGGCCGAGCCGGGAGCTCGCCTAGCAGCGAAAGGAGCCGAGAGCGGATCTCATGCCGCTTCGGGATCCATTCTTCCACCGTCGCGGGAACAATGAACTCCGGCACTGCCGGGGCCGCCGACATCCACCGTTCGTGATTGGCCATGCCGAGCGATGGCGACAAGGATGGCGATGGCGTTTGGGACATAAGCAAAGGCCCGCAGGCGAGACCGAGCCCCACCCACAGTAAACTCCCGCCAAGTCGGGACATCGCCCTATTTGAAGGCCTGCTGCAGCGCCGGGGTCTTTCGCGCAGCAGCATCGGTTCGAATGGTTTTCTCCTGGACGGCCCAGTGGTTAACAATGGCTTGCAGCAGCCCCTGAGTAACATGAGCCTCGATATCCACCGCCGGGCCCGAGCCCAGAACGGCACCCAGCAACCCCCCGCCCTTGAGCATCACACTGTTGTAAGTCTCTCGAAGCCGGGTGTCGGCCGCGGCCTGCTGCACCAGCAGGAAAATCTGGGGATCCAACGCCGGCCGCTGCGAGGTCAGGAAGCCGCGAGTCGCGGCATCGGCATTCCCCTTGATCACCGCAGCCGGGTCGTCGGTTTGGAATTGGCCCGCGGTCTTGGCCAGCAGCGCGATCACCGACGGGGCGGCCTTCTCCGCCGTCAAATTCATCGCCGTGATCAGGGACTGGCTCTTGCGTCGATCAAACGAGGTCAACCCCTGCGGGATCTGGATCTGCTGCTGAACGTTGGTGGTAAAGCTGCCCGCAAGGGCCAGCTGGTTTGAGGAGGTGGCTAAACCTTGTATGAGCAGATCACGCACCGCCTGGAGCTGGCCGGCCTTGACCACCGCCGGATCCGGAGCGGCTGGAGCAGGAGCAGGCGCAGGCGCGGCCGCCGGGACAGGAGTCTGAGGAATCGGAACCAGCCCCGGGATGCTGGTGACCGGCTGAAGGAAAACCCCTTGGGCGTTGTAATAATTGGTAACAGCGACGGCATTGGTGGTGACGACGTAGTTGGTCACCACAATGGCATTCGTACGATAAACGAAGTTGGTCACCACCTGCATGAAAGCAGGCTTGGTATCGAGCGTGGACACCGGCGTTTGCGCACCGGTAGGGTGGGCAGCCATCACTAAACACCCAACGAGAGCAAAGGCGGTCCGAAGATTCATCAGATTCAGGCGAAGAAGCATCACCCGCTGGCAATAGCACCCAGCCGCGGAGGCCTCAAGTCCAAATCATGGCGGCGACGGAACCCTCAGGTCCGCCCACTGCAAAATGCAACCCAGGTCGCCAACGGCAACATAGCTTCCTCCTCCGCTCGCCACATCTAAAAGCAGGGCATGCGGTCGATGCTGAGAGGCCACCCAAGTTTGTCCGTCAGCACTGCTCACCACCGTTCCGCCCGCTCCCACCGCAACCAACCCCCGAGGACCATCAGTCACGCTGGTGAGCAAGGCTCGAGTGTTGGATTTCGCCGCCTGCCAGCTCAAACCATCCTTCGACAGCAGAATGGTTCCTTGATCGCCCACCGCCACGAATCCACCGTTATATGCTGCAACTCCCAGCAGCAGATTGCGCGTACCGCCAGGGTGAAGCGTCCAATCCAACCCGTTCGTGCTGCGCAGGATGGTCCCCAGGTCACCCACCGCTATAAATGCGCCATGTCCATGGGCGACGCGCATGAGGCTCCATCGTGTTGGGCCGGAGATCAGTTGCCACCGGTGAGCGTCCGAAGAGGTCTGCAGGACCCCTCCGGCACCCACGGCCACCCAACGACCCGCGCCCGCAACCACGGAGTGCAGAGTGCCACGTCCCTCGGACATGCCGGTTACCCATCGTCCGCCCCCGCCCGAGATCAAGACGGTCCCCTCGTGGCCCACCGCAACCAGGTTCGTGCCAACCGCGTGGAGGTCAGCAAGCGAGTTTTTGACAAGGAGAGATTGAGGCAGCCAGACCTCCCCTCCTCTGGATGCCAGCAAGAGGTTTTGCAGAGGAGCGCCAGCGGCGCTTTTCAAGCCGGCTTGGGAACCCACGGCGAGGAACAGTCCGTTGTACCATTCCACCCCACTCAAAATTTGCCGCGTGCCGGAGTTGCGGATGGTCCACTCGGCGGAAAAGGCCGCCCCGGTCAGCCCTGAGGCGATCATGAGCCCTACCATCCAGCGGGTGACGGAGTTCGGGCCGAACCGGACCGGGGACCCGTCAGGCCAGGGGCCACCAAAGAATTCGTGAGTGGACGGGCGAATTTTCATCAGCTGGATCAGCAAGCGAGCACCTGGTCGCAGACGGCGAAGAATGTTTCGATGTCGGAGGGCCGCGTATGAACCTGGGTCGAGAGGCGAAGGCGCTGACCGCGCAACACATGGATGTTGGCCGCCACCAAAGCAGACCACAAGGACTCCCCAGGATCCGTTTTGAATCGGATGGAGACCATGGCCTGAAACAGGCGTGAGTCGTCCGGAGTGATCACCTCGAGGTAGTCCCGACTGGCGGCGAGACCGCGGGTCAAACGAGCCAACTGATGCATGCGAGCAAAGGTGACGGACTCGCCCAGGTTCCTCAGGAAACGCAGTCCCGCGATCATGCCATCAATCGTCGATCGATTATTGGTGCCGGTCATCATGAAGCGGGCGGCATGCAGCCCGGCCTTATTGTCCCAACCCGCCGAGACCACCGACGGCCACAAGGCGTCCAGAAGGGTGTCCCGCCCGAAGAGCAAGCCACAGCCTGGGGGGGCGAACAGCCATTTATGCGGGCTGCCGGCAAAATAATCGCATCCCAAGTCGCGGAGATTCACCGGCACCTGACCGTCCATATGTGCCCCATCGAGAACCACGATCAGCCCTCGTTCACGGGCGCCACGACAGATCTCCTTGGCCGGCAAAACCAATCCGGTGGGGCTGGTCACGCCGCTGAAGCTCAGCACCCGCGTCCGAGGCGATATCGCGGAAAGAATTCGGTCTACCAACTCCTCCGGGCCCTGGGGAGTCAGCGGAATCTCCACCTCGCGAACAACGATCCCATGGCGTGCCTGACGCAGTTTCCAGCACGCACTGCCTCCGGGATGCTCCTGATTGGTTGTGAGCACCTCATCCCCCGCTTGGAGTTCTAAACCGTTCGCGATGTAGCTCATCGCCTCGGTACAGTTGTGGGTGAACGCCAGCTCTTCGAGGCGACAGCCCAAGAATTCCGACATCTCGGATCGTTCCGCTTCCAAAGCCTCATAGCCCCAGCGATGCATGACATCGCTGCGATACTCCGCCCCGCGCGTCAGCGAATCAGTCACCGCCTGGAGCACCGACCGCGGCATGACGCCCAGGCTGCCAGGATTGAGAAAGACTCGGGATGGCGCGAGCAGGAAGTGTTCATCCCGCAGTCGAGCCCAAAACCGTTCGGGATCGGAATAGAGTAAGTCAGCCACAGGCAAAACGAAATGGGGGCTCGTGATGCCAGGTTTCACGGGAAGCTGCAAGAGTCAAAGATCGGGAGCTGAGGCCACCAACCTCCAACAAGGTAGGGAGAGACTCCGTCGAGCCGATGAATGCCCAACGTTTCAAAGGGGTGAGGGAGCGTCCGCGAGAACCGCAGAGGGAGCATCCACGTGGTGAGGCCCTCATCGGGGATCACCCTCGGCGTGCAGCTGAGCCTGGAGCATTCAAGGACTCGACGGAGTCTCGCCCTACCTGGGTGACTTTTCCTTTCCAAGCCTCACGCACTTCTAACCGCCCACTCCACGAACTCAGCCCCCAAACCGAGATTCCCGTGGAGCCCGATAGCGAATGTTGAGTTCGGGAGTCTCGATCCGTGCATATCCCGACACCTTCGAGTCCAAACAGCGATCGAGCATCGCGCTGGAAATCTGGGTGCGCTCCACCGGATAGGGTGCGCGTCCCTTGACAATCATCTCCTCGATTTGAGCCACCAAGCAGGCCGAGTACGTCACGTTCGGGGTAGGCGGCAAGAAGAACTGGGTCGAAACGATCTCTCCATTCGGCAACTCCGCGGCGAAGTTGAAGTCCTGCAACGCGCCGTTCAACATAAGCAGTGTGGTGCGCAGCCCATCGTTCCGTTCGATCAAGTAGGCAGCCGGATTCTTGACCAACCCGGCAAGCTTCCCGTTCGAGGCCAAGTCCTGAGGGCGCGAATCGAGGTCGGAATCTCCCTGCAAAGAATCCGAGCGGGACAACGCCGCCTGCAGGAGCCGACGAGACCAGCGCCCCTGCTCTCCCGCCCGCCAGACCGCATCGCCCTCCAGCATCTGGACGGAGCGGATGCCACTCTCCCCGCCCCGACGTCGCTCCACCATGCACTGCATCGCCTCCAAGGCATGATAGTCCATGGGATCCGATCCCCCTACTCCCACCATCAGCGCTTCCTTGATGCGGGCACCATAGGGAATCTCGACCGCGGGGAGCCGCCACGTGACCGGCAGCGACGAGCCAGCCAGGAAGGGGAACTTCAAGCGCTTGGAATCGGCGACCATCCGCCGGGCCTTCTCCCAGCTATAGGAAAGGTGCTTGTCGTTGAAGACCGGGACCGCTCGACCGTCCTGTTCGAAGACTCGCACGGCTTCCTGAAAAAACTCATACCGGGGATACAGAATCTGTCCCTTGGCATTCCGTGGATAGTCCCCGTGCTCGCCAATAATCACCACCGCATCCACCGCCAGACGCGATCCCCCGCAGCGCAGGGCTTCGGCAATGGTGGGGTAGATCGAAAACCCATGTTCGCGGGCGCGCTGCGCGCTCAGGTCGCCAGCCGGACGCTGGTCGACGTACAGGGACACCACCTTGAGAGGAGGTAGATGCCACGAACCATGACGCGGGTAGCCGACCAGAAAGCGATCGCCCATGTGTTGGGCATGGGAGAGATAGGTCCAGACCGTGGTAACAATCGCCACCCGAAGTGGCTTGTTTGATACCGTCGCACCGCAGACCGGAGCAACGCCGACTGCCAAGCCGGCCGCACCCAAGCTGTGAAGGAAATGTCGTCGATTCATGGTTAGCTTCTCCAGTAGGTGGACTCGCGAGTGGGTTGATACCGGATGTGCAAGTGCGGGGTCTCCAAACGGCGCTGCTGCTGGAAGAGGGATTCGATTCCCGCCGCCGTAAGCCCGGTGGTCAGCAACGTGCGCTCGATCGGATAGGGAGAGCGACCGGTGTTAAAGAGGGCCTCGATGTGATGAACCAGCGGGCTGAAAAAATTCCTCATTGTGTAGTACGGCAGGTAAAACTGCAGCGAGAAGACTTCCCCACCGTGCAGTCGAGCGGCGACATTGCAATCCCCCACGACCTTCCCGCGAAGTTGAACGACGGTGGCGCGCAAGCCATCCAGGTATTCGATGCGATAAGCGTAGGAATCAGGTGCCAGCCGCTTTAAATCGGCCGTCGACGGAAAGACATTGCTGTAGGTCTCGCGAGACGGGTTCAGCTGGTTGCTGCGTGACAACGCCGAATCCAGCAATTTTCGATCCCACCCTCCTGCTTCCCAGGATCCGGCCTCCAGCGCCTTCCAAAAGCGTTCTCCGCGCAGGGCCTCCACGGCGCGAACACCAGTCTCGCCGCCGCGACGACGCTCCATCAGGCATTGCATGGCTTCCAGCACGTGGAAGTCACCCCCGTCGAGCCACCCGCTCCAGATCCCCACCACCTCCTCAACTCGCGCGCCACGAGGCAGGTCGGCAGACGGCTGACGCCAGGTTACCGGAAGTGACGATCCGGCCATCAGGCCGAAACCCATGCGACGCGAGGTCTCCACCATCTCGAGGGCGTGGTCCCAGTTCCAAGAAAGGTGTTTGTCATTGAACACCGGAGCGGTCTTTCCCGAACGACGGTAAACGTCCACGATCTGCTGGAAATATTCGTAGCGCGGGTAGAGGGTCTGGCCCTTCTCGTTCACCGGGTACTTGCCATGCTCACCAATGAGCAGGACCCCATCGACCGCCAAGTTACTCCCCCCGCAGGTCAGTGCCTCGGCGATCGTCGGATAGATCTTCATCTGGGAGTGGCGGCTTGCGCGCTCACGACTCAGGTCATTGTCACCCACCTGCTGGACATACAGGGAAACGATGTCCATCTCCGGGCGATGGTGTCCGCTCTTCCATCCATAACCATCGAGAAAGCGATCGATGATATGTTGGGAATGAGAGTATTTATGGTAGATGGTCGTCAGTGCCGCGATTCTCGGGCGAGAACGAGGCACGGGACGATTGCTTCCCGAGGCGAGCAGGCTCGGTGTGACCGCAAACCCGGCGGCCAGACCACCCAAGAAACTCCGCCTATTCAGAGGGCTATTCATGTGATGAGGCAATGGGCAGGAGCCCCGAAGACCATCGCGAAGGATCGGCGGCTCGTGCGATGAACATCTACTTAGGGGGGAAGCCTCGGGCAAGGCCAGCAGAAAATGGGCGGCGTGGAGGGCATGAGGGTGTGGTCGTTTCCGGGTGGGACTAAGATTGATCCAAAGTCCATCGGGCTCCCTGGTCCCTTATACGGAGTTCCGCCTTCAGCCCAATCCATGCGGTAGGGCGGCATGCGGTTGCGCAGCAGGTTTTTGCGAAAACCGAGGCGTGAGGAGCGAGCGTATTGAGCGAAATACGTAAGCGACGAACAACGAAGGATTTCGCAAAAAGATCAAGCAAACGCGTGCTGAACGACTGCATGGATTGGGCTTCAGGCGG
>JAEUHE010000045.1 GCA_016793885.1 Verrucomicrobiales bacterium | reverse complement strand
ATTTAATCACAACCCCTCACGCCCCCCTCGGAAATTCATTGTCATCCCAGAATGCCGATCTAGCTTAGGCCGTGACGATGCAACCGGCATTTCCTCTTGGCGGTCCAGAGGCTGCGCCCCGGGTTAGCGCCCAGCGCGCTCCCTTGAGCTTGAAGCCAGGCCGTGCTTTAGGGGTGCCCGATTCGGAAACGGGCACGAAGTCGCGCTCGACCAAGGCACGTGCCACTCGACAAATGACAAAAACGTTCGCTCAACTCGGATTCCCGGGACGCTTGATCGCAGTCGAAGGGTTGGATGGATCCGGCAAATCCACCCAAATCTATCTACTCAAACGCTGGTTGGAGCAGGAAGGCCTCAAAGTCTTCTTCAGCGAGTGGAATTCCTCGGAGCTGGTCAAGTCGGCTACCAGCAAGGCCAAAAAGCGGGAACTGCTCTCCCCTACCACCTTCAGTCTGATCCACGCGACCGATTTCGCGGATCGCTATGAGCGGCAGCTGGTGCCCCTGCTCCGCGCCGGCTACCTGGTGCTGTGCGACCGCTATATCTTCACCGCCTTCGCCCGCGACACGGTGCGCGGCTGTCCGCCCATCTGGGTGCGGGGCATCTACGACTTCGCAGCGCTTCCGGACCTGACCTTCTTCTTCCGGGCCGAGCTGGAAACGTCCCTCAACCGTATTCTTGAAGGCCGGCCGCAGCTCAAATACTTCGAGGCAGGCATGGATCTACGGCTCTCCAACGATCCCTACGAAAGTTTTCGGATCTTCCAGGGTCGCATCCTGGAACGCTATCTGGCCATGAGCACCGAGTTTAAATTCCAGATCATCGATGCAAACCAACCGATCGAGGTTCAGCAAAACGTGGTTCGGGATCTGATTTCCAACCGTATCCAACTGCAAGATTTCCGCCGTGAAATCTCCGTCAAATTTCCCAAGCCCGCTTGAGCCATGAGCCCGCGTAAAACCAAGAAGCCAAAGCTCTTCGCCTTTCCCCGAATTCTCGTGCCCAAACCGAGCAGCCGACGGTTCTTCGGCCACGGGATCCCGGGCGTCGATCCCAACAAGCTCCGCGGCAAACTGATTGTGGTTGAAGGCTGCGACGGTTCCGGCCGATCTACGCAGATCCAAAAGTTGGTCGAGTGGCTCGAGAGCAGCGGTCACGCCACCACTCAAATGGGCTTGAAGCGATCCACGCTCGTCAGCGAGGAGCTCAACATCGCCCAAAATGGCAATACTCTAAGCCATACCACCATGAGCTTGTTCTACGCGACTGACTTCGCGGATCAGCTCGAGAACGTCATTTTCCCCGGACTAAAGGCCGGCCGGATGGTGCTGGCTGATCGCTATATTTATACCCTCATGGCCCGGGACCTGGTTCGTGGCAGCGATCTGGACTGGCTCCAGAATCTCTACGGAGTGGCGCTCATACCCGATGCCGTCTTCTATCTGGATGTTTCGCCCGAGGAACGACTCCAGCGAAATTTCGCCAAGGACTTCGCTCTGGATTACTGGGAAAGCGGCATGGACCTGGGCCTATCCCGCGAGATGTTCGACAGCTTCCTGAAATACCAGGCGCTCGTGGAACGCGAATTCCGCCGCCTGCACAAGATCTACGGCTTTACCATCGTCGATGGCAATCGATCGGCGGATGATATCAACGCGGATCTGCGCAAGAAGACCGAAGAAGTGTTGGCCGGCGACTAGGGGCAGAAATCCAGAGTCAACGGGGTGTCTCCACGGGCGGAAAGCGCTGCAGCTGAACGATCAAAACGCACCCTTGCAACTCATGTTACGGTAATGTCACATCCCGGCTCTTGACCTTGGAGGTCCCGCTCCGGTTTGATGGCTGCGACAATCGCTTGAACCCGACCGGAACCATACCGTCCGTAGGCACTCTACGGGGCCTGATCGACATCGGCACCAACTCTGTGAAGTTGCTGGTGGCGGAGGTAAACGGTCACTGCGTGCGCCCGGTTCACGAGGTGAGCGAGCAAACTCGGCTCGGCCGCGGGTTTTACGAGACCCACCGACTGCTCCCCGAAGCCATCCAAGACACCGCTGATGCCGTTCTCCACTTTAAAAAGATCGCTGAGGAACTGCGGGTGGAATCCCTGAAAGTCATCGCCACGAGTGCCGCCCGCGATGCCCAAAACCAGGCCGAACTACTCGAGGCTGTGCAACGTCTGTCCGGGTTGGTTGTGGAGGTGATTTCCGGCGACCAAGAGGCGGAATGGGTGTATCAGGGTGTCACGACCGACCCCGCCATCGCAGGCGGACGACTGCTTATCCTGGATGTGGGCGGAGGCAGTTCCGAATTCATCCTGGGCGAAGGCCCGCGCAAACAATTCCAGGAGAGCTTCCACATGGGGAGCGTGCGCCTGCTGGAGCAACTGCACCCGGCGGATCCTCCGCTCCCGGGGGAGTTGCAGGCATGCCGCAACACCATCCGCTCGTTCATTAGCGAACGGATTGTCCCCGATGTCGGTCGTGCGCTTCGCTCCTCCACCACACCGTGCCGCCTGATCGGGACGGGAGGCGCCTCCACCATCATGGGCCGGATTATCTACCAACTCGAGAGCTTCGAGCGCGATCGACTCGAAGGGGCGGTGCTCAAGCGCACCGACATCCATTCCCTGGTCGAGCGCCTCTGGTCGCTCTCCTTTAACGATCGCCGCCGCATCATCGGCCTGCCGAAAAAGCGAGCGGATGTCATTCTCACCGGTGCCGCCATCTACGAGGGCGTCATGGAACAACTGGGATTCGACGAGCTTACCATCAGCACCCGTGGCATTCGCTTCGGGGGACTCCTGATGCGCTGAAACACAGCCCTTCGCCAGCTCCGGCAAATAGGCTATCCAAACGCCAAAGTGCCCGGATCCGGTTGACATCCCAGCCTTAAACCCCACTTTAGGGATTGGTTCGTCTCGAGCATCACTAGGCGTGGCGTCGCGAGAAGGAATCTAACAGAAGCGACTTTTATGGCTGATTCCTCAAAGACAGTTCCGAAGCAAAGCAACGTCGTGAGACGATTGGGTTTAGGTGCCGGCGTACTGATCGTGCTCCTCATCGTGGCTTACTTCGTCGGGACCAGCGGTGCCTTCATCAAGAGCGTGATCCTGCCCCGCGTTGGAACGTCCATGAACGCCACCATTACGGCGGACGACATCTCGCTAAGCCCTTTTTCTTCCGTCTCCATCAAAGGGCTCAAGGTGTTGACGCAAGGTGAAATACCCCTGCTGACCGCCACCGAAATCCAGGCACGATACAGCCTCATGGATATCTTGGGTGGCAAATTGACCCTTCACGAAGTGCGCGTGGAATCTCCGACCATCCAGATCGTTCCCACGGCCGACGGCAAGGATAACCTGGCTCCGCTGTTGAACGATCCCACCCCGGCAAAGCCGACTGCCGAATCGAAGCCGGCGATGAAGCTCAATATTCATCAACTCTCGGTCAATAACGGCTCCTTCCGCCACGTCGCTCCGGCGACCAAAGGCCCATCACAATCGATCACTGCCACCGGCCTGTCCCTCAAGATTGATCCGCTGGTCACAGGCCAGCCGGGGCGGCTGGATTTTTCGTCGGATCTCAAGCTGGACGGGGGCACCAACGGAGCCTGGAGCGGCAAGGTTCAATCTCAGCTCGAACTGACGCTGGATGAGGCTTCCTTCCCCCAACTGCTCAAAGGGGCAGTGCGTGCTGCGATCGCGCAAGCAAGCGGACAGTTCGCCAACCTGAACGGCTTGTCTACCGCCCTGGAAATGGATGTCACGGCGACAGAGGTCAAGCAAGTGGCGCTGCGATTCGAGCAGGGGGGTAAATCGCTGGGTTCAGCGACCCTCGCCGGGCCGTTCAATGCCGCCAAACAGGAAGGCAAGCTGAAGCTCCAAGTCGCAGGAATCGATCGTCAGTTGCTCGGCTCCCTCACCGCCGGAAGCGGTTTGGATTGGGGCAACACGACCCTCACCGCTCAATCCGATCTCGACATCTCCAAAGGTGGCCAAGCCTTCCAGGCCTCCGGCAGCGTCGGAGTCAACCGTTTCAGCGCCACCCAGCAAGGCCGCACCACGCCACCCATGGATCTGAATTTGGTCTTCGGGGTGGCCGCCGACCGGGCAGCTCAAAGCGCCACTATCTCCTCGCTCCGGCTGCAAGGTCAACAGAATGGGCGAGCGTTGATCGCCGGAGATCTGACGTCGCCGATGGCTTTGGCCTGGGGTTCGACCGCCGCCGCAAGCGCCGGAGACGCCACGTGGCAGGTGTCCATCACCGACCTCAACCTGTCCGACTGGGGAGCGTTTTTAGGCGAGGCCATCAGCTCCGGACGTCTGACCTCCAAAGCGGCTATAGCTGCTCAGAACGGAGGTAAAGTCCTGCGGGTAGACACCCAGACCGGGATCCAAGATCTCTCTCTCACCTTGGGAACCAACGGCTTTCGGCAAGGCGATCTCCAGCTGCAGATCAAAGCTCAGCTCTCTGACTTTCAGCGGTTGGTTGTCGATCAACTCAACGTCCAGCTCACGCAGGCCGGAAAGCCAGCAATGTCCGTGAACGCCACGGCCAGTTGGGATAACGCCAAGGGAGACTTCTCGGCCAAGGCCACGACCGAGTGGTTCGCTCGACGCCTCCTCGGTTCGGGCGGAACCAAACCCGGACAGATGTCCCTCGCCGCTGAAGGCAGCCTCTCGCCCTCATCAGTGCTGGAGCTAAAGCGACTTGCCCTCGGATTTCCCGCCACGACCAACGCTGCGACCAACGAGTTGCTGGTTCAAGGGCGCTTGGACTCCAGTTCACCGAACGCTCAAAAAGGAACGTTCACCCTCCAATCGACCACCTTGGATCTCACGCCGCTCTATGAGGCCATGACCGATCCGGCGGCCGTGAAGCCGACCCCGCCCGAAACCGCTAGCTCGGGCCTGCCTCGAGTGGAACCGGAGCCCTCGATCCTTCCGTTCAAACCGCTCACCGTGGAGCTGAATCTCGCCAAGGTGTTTCTCGGCGAGATTACCCTGGCCGGCGCCAAAGGCTCGCTGCTTATCGACGGTGGTCGGATCAAGCTCAACGGCCTTCAATGTGCCCTGAACGGCGCTCCGGTCCGGATCTCGGTAGATCTAGATCAGGGCATCAAAGGCACGAGCTACGATCTGAGCTGCCAGGTGGAGGGATTGCCACTCGAGCCCCTCGTCAACACTTTCTCGCCCGACCTGCGCGGTCAGGTGAATGGCAACCTGGTCGCCAACGCACAAATCAAGGGTGCCGGGGTGACCGGAACACAACTTCGCCAAAACCTCGCGGCGCAGATCAGCGCGAACATCACCAACGCGAACATCCACGTCCTGAAAGGCAGCCATACACTTTGGTTTCTTCCCTTGGATCTCAATCTCATTGCTTCCTTGCTCAATATCCCAGAAATCACCCGCTCCCCGATTCAACACATCGAGCTGGGTGCAAAAGCAGCCAAAGGTCGGATCACGCTCGAACAGGCAATCGTGCAAGGGGCCGCCTTCCAGGCCCAGGCCTCCGGGGGCGTTGAGATCGCCGACATCACCGATCTTTCTCCGGTCCAAATACCCCTGCATATCTCCCTGGCCCGCGGCGTGGCCCAAAAGGCCAATCTCATGAATTCTGACACGCCAACCAATGCGGCCTATGTCGCCTTGCCTCAATTCGCGGCCCTCAGTGGAACTCTGGGCAAGATGGAGACGAAGACTGACAAGATGCAGATCCTGCAGCTCACAGCTCGCGCCGCCACCGGGCTTCTAGGCGGAGCCCCAGCGAATGTCATCCAAGGGGTGGGCAATGCAGTCAACAACCTCGGCGATGGCTTGGGGAATCTCCTGGGCGGACGTAAGTCTGCCGGCACCAACACCCCGAGCGGAACCAATGCGCAGCCTTCCAACCTCAACCCGCTGAACCTGTTCAAAAAGAAGCCGAACTGACGGAACGTCGCAGATGACCGACTCCGTCGGTGTGGAAAAGCTGTAGAGGGCTACAGCACTCCAAGACGCTTCGCGAGGTGCTTGACCATATGGAGTGCGGTAGACCTCTACCGCTTTGCCCCCCCGACGGAGTCGGGATCCCCTGACCTCACCCACTTTTAACAACATCCGGGCTGCTCGCCCCTTCGGAGCGGGAGTTGCGCTCCGACCGGCTTTCCGCTAAAGACTCCCAATGCGCACCCGCACTTGCTTGTCGCTCTGGACCGCCCTCCTACTCTGCCTGGCCGGCTGTGCCTCCCCGCAACACGATCCCGAAATCGACGTCACACTCGCCAACGTGCGATTCACCGGGGTGACCGTCACGGAGACGACCATGGAGTTCACCGTACGGATCGAGAACGCCACCCCCCAACCGCTCGCTCTGCACGGCGGCGTCTTCAAGCTTTATCTGGACGGAACCTATCTCGGTAAGGGACTCTCTGGAGACGCTGTCCAGGTGCCTCGCCTCAGCTCCACCACGGTACCGGTCCAACTTCACCTGAGCAACCTTCGTCTCGCCAGCCGCATGCGATCGATTGTCGAGGGCCAAAAGCTGGACTATCGCCTGGAAAGTACCGTTTATCTGGCAAACGGTCGTCACGCTGGCTGCCTGCGGGAGGGCAGTCTCGACCTGAATGCCTTTCAACCGACACCAGCCGGTCGCTGAGAGTTTAAAGGGTGCGCATGAGACAGCGACAGCTGGGGCGGACAGCCTTATCCATTCCGGAGATCGGATTCGGCACCTATCGCCTTGAAGATGGAGTTGCGCCCATCCAACGAGCCATCGAGCTCGGTGCGACTTTCATCGATACCGCGGAATTATACCGAAACGAAGCCCTGGTCGGGGAGGCTATTCAAGACCGCCGCGATCAAGTATTCATCGCCACGAAGCTGCGAGCGCTTCGGTACGACGACGTGCTGCGCTCAGCGGATGCCAGCCTCAGAAAGCTGAAAACCGACGTCATTGATCTCTACCAAGTCCACGTTCCGGATGCCGCCGTCCCCATCGCCGAAACCTTCGCTGCGCTGAACAAGCTCGTCGAGATGGGAAAGGTTCGCTACCTGGGCGTTAGCAACTTTTCAGTGCCGGAGCTGAAGGCTGCTCAAGCGGCCTCCGCTCGGCCGATCGTCTCGAATCAGGTGGTCTATAACGTGGTCGAACGTTCGATGGAGTTGGACGTGATCCCATACTGCGAGGCACAAGGAATCACGGTCATTGCCTACAGTCCGTTGGCCCAAGGTCTGGCAGCGATCAGAGCGCGTGACCCTAAAGGCGCACTGGAAGCCATCGCCCAACAAACCGGGAGGAGCATCGCTCAAATCGCATTGCGCTGGTGCCTCCGGCACCCGACCACCATCGTCATCCCCAAGGCCGGCTCCCTGGCCCATGTCGAGGAGAACTGCGGGGCATCCGATTTTGACCTCCCTTCCGAATTGGCGCAACGCATCGACACCGAGCTGCTCCCTGTCCGCAGGTCTCGACTCTACCAGTTCGCCCGCCGAACGGTTAGAAGCTGGCGTCAGCGGCTAAAAGGCCCCCGCGTCTTCGAAACCTATTGAAAATTCACCAACCGACGAGGGGCAATAGTCAGTAGTCAGTGGTCGGGGTCACTCATCACTCGTCACTCGTCACTCCCCCCACAAATCGTGTTTGCGCTTCGGCCGTTCCTTCGTACACTGCGGACGCATGACGCAACCTTCCAAGTCTCAGCTCTGGGATCGCTTTCAAAGTCTTTATTCGGACTACCCTGAGCTCGGCCTTTCGCTTGATCTGAGTCGGATGAATTTCCCAGCGGATTTTCTCCAAACGATGTCCACCCCAATCCAGAAGGCCCTGGTCGCTATGGCTGAGTTGGAAAAAGGCGGCATCGCCAACCCTGACGAAAAGCGGATGGTAGGACACTACTGGCTGCGAAACTCGTCTCTAGCGCCCACCGCGTCCATGGCGAAAGAGATCGAGGACACGATCGTCGCCGTCAAAGCCTTCGCTGAGGAAGTCCACGGAGGAAAGATCTCCGGGGCGCGTGGTCCTTTCAAGAACCTGCTGGTGATTGGCATCGGCGGATCGGCACTGGGCCCGCAATTCGTAGCCCATGCGCTCGGCCACTCGCTCACCGACAAGATGAGCGTCAGCTTCTTCGACAATACCGATCCCGATGGCATGGACAAAGTGCTCGCTCAGGTGATCACCGAACTCGGCCAGACCCTCTGCGTTGTCATCTCCAAGTCCGGCGGCACGAAGGAAACCCGAAACGGCATGCTGGAAGCCCAGACAGCCTATGAGCGCGCCGGCCTTTCCTTTGCCGCTCACGCGGTGGCCGTCACCGGCTTCGGCAGCGAGCTGGATCGTTATGCCACGCAGCACGGCTGGCTGCGCCGCTTTCCGATGTGGGATTGGGTCGGTGGACGAACCAGTGTGCTCTCCGCGGTCGGGTTGCTGCCTGCGGCCCTCCAGGGACTGGACATCGATGGCATGCTGAAAGGCGCCCGCGCTTGTGACGACATCACGCGTCGCACCGAACTCCGCAAGAATCCAGCCGCCCTGCTGTCCCTCATGTGGTATTACTCAGGCAACGGACGCGGCTCCAAGGACATGGTGGTCCTGCCCTACAAGGACCGCCTGGAGCTGTTCAGCAAATATCTCCAGCAGCTGATCATGGAATCGCTCGGCAAAGAGCTCAACTTGGAAGGCCAGGTGGTAAACCAAGGGATTGCTGTCTACGGAAACAAGGGATCCACGGATCAGCATGCGTACATTCAACAGCTGCGCGAAGGCCTGCATAATTTCTTCGTGACCTTCATCGAAGTGCTTAAAGATCGGTCGGGGGCCTCGATGGAGGTGGAGCCCGGGGTCACGAGCGGAGACTTCCTGTCCGGCTTCTACCTGGGCACTCGTCAGGCGCTGTACGAAAAAGGGCGCGAGTCGGTGTCCTTGATTGTGTCGGAGGTTTCCGGCTTCTCGGTCGGTGTGCTCATCGCGCTGTTCGAACGCGCGGTCGGCCTCTATGCCACGCTCGTCAATATCAATGCCTATCATCAGCCGGGCGTCGAAGCCGGCAAGAAGGCGGCCGGGTCGGTGATCTCCCTGCAATCCCAGGTCGTGAAGTATCTCAAAGCCAGCCCGGGTCAGTCCTTCACGGTTACCCAGTTAGCCGGCTCGCTGGGTAGCGATGACCCGGAGATGATTTTCAAGATCTGCGAACATCTGTCCGCCAACGTCGGCCGGGGTATCACCAAAGTCCCTGCCAACACCCCATTCACCGCCGGCTACCGGGCCGATTGAGCGAACCTTGCACACTCACGGTAAAACCATGCGCCGTTCTCTCCGCAACCTCACGTGCTGCGCCATTGTCCTGCTGACGGCCCTGGGCAGCGGATGTCGATCTACCCAGCCGCCCGGAAAGCGCCTGGTTCGTTCAGGCGATGAAATCATCGTGGCGGGCCAACTCTTCCACACCGGCACTCGAGTGGTCACTTGGATGGATCCTGGCGGCTATGATGCCTATCGCGTCGATCGAAGATTCGCGCCCATCCAGGAAGCAGGATGGGAGGCGTCGAAACCGACGCTTCCCAAGGACGCCTCCCCGAATCGCTTTGGCGTTCGCAAGGAATCGCTCTCGCCCGGGCAGCTGGAACAAGTTCGTGGAGGAGGATGGCCGCTAACTCTGCTCCAGGAGGTCGTGGACCAATTCGTGATTCATTTCGACATGAGCGGCACGAGCCGACGTTGCTTCGAGGTGCTTCATGACAAGAGGTGCTTAAGTGTGCACTTCATGATCGACCTCGATGGCACCATTTATCAGACCCTGGATGCCAAAGAGCGCGCTTGGCACGCCACTACTTCCAACGGCCGCTCGGTCGGAGTCGAAATCGCCAGCCCGGGAGCCTTTCCGATCGACCAGGCGGACCGCCTGCAGAGATGGTACGAGAGGAGCGCGAATGGCCGCACCGTGCTGAAGCTCCCCACCGATCCGGCCAACTCCGGGCTTCTCAACCCGGCGTACGTGCCTTCGCCCGCCCGACCCGACGCCGTCGAAGGAACCATCCAAGGGAAGACTCTGCGCCAATACGACTTCACCGAAGAACAGTATAAGGCCCTCAGCCGGCTGACAGCGACTCTCTGCCGGGTTTTTCCCAAGCTCCGCTGCGACTACCCTCGGGACCAGCAAGGGAACCTGGTCCGGGAAAAACTTCCGGACGCCGACCTCAAGGATTATCAGGGTCTGATCGGGCACTACCACATCCAGACCGACAAAGTGGATCCAGGTCCGGCATTTAACTGGGAGCGCGTCATCCACGAGGCTCGAAAGTTAAACCGCGGCGCGAGTTCCAGGGATGAAGCGAGGTAGAATGGAGCGGTTTTGAGGAGCTAGCCTGAAAAAGCAGTTGAAACCGCGGATTTCTCGGATGACTCGGGGTCGGGGTGGGAACAAGTCCGACACGCTCTCCATGGACTCTTTACTCGCCGCGCTCTCCGCGCCTCCGCGAGAGATTCCGGCAGTCCTTCCGAGTCAGGGGAGGGATCTTTTCTCGCGGAGGCACGGAGAACGCGGAGGAGCACTCAATCAGTGAGAACCGACGGATCGCGAAGGCGGTGTCTGCTGCTAGACAATCGTGTCGAGCAACTTCCCCCCGCCGCTTCTAACTACATCGCAGCAAGGCAAGCCGGTCTCCGCTTCGATTACGCGAATCTCGGCCTCGATCGCCTGATCGCTGAAACCCCAGCCATTCAGGGCAATGCCGGTGACTCGGGCCGGCGCAAAAGCTCCGGCCGCGCTGGCCACCGCCTCGTTCAGTTTCACCACCTCGCTCAACGGAGGAACCTTGACGTGAGGAAAGCGCTTGAGATGCGTCATGCCGGCCTTGTGCACCAAGATCAGATGGGTCGGCTGAGAGCCGCGGATCAACGGCAACGTGGCTGTCGAAGCCGGGTTGATCAGCGAGCCCTGCCCCTCGACAAAAAGCATCTCATGGTCGGGGCCAAACAGCATCATCTGCTGCTCAATGGCACCGGATGCGTAGTCCACCCGTACGCCATCCAGAGCCACCCCATCTCCCACGATCATCATCCCCGTCTGGCCCGTGGCGATGAATTTGGACCGTATACCGCGCTGGTGCGCCGCACGGTTCAACTCCAAGGCCGCCGTCATCTTGCCGACGTTCATGTCCGTCCCAACAAATAGCACCCGCTTGCACGCCAGGTGGCGGGCAGCTCCGGTCCCCACCGGAAGGTCAGGAGGCTCTTGCCGCATATCCCAGACCCACTGACTGGGACGCAGCAAACTGCGGATCACGGGATCCTCATTCAGACGGGTATGAAGGCCATTCTGAATGCAGACGCCGTGACGCACGGCCTCGCGAACGGCGCCGAGCCACGCCTCCGGGAGCTTTCCTCCGGAGAAAGCGACACCAATGGCCAAAACATCCGGGTGGAACCGGAGCGCCTCATGGGTGGTCGCCACGATCGGGATATCTTTCGCCAGTGGAAGCCCCGTGATTTCACGCAGCGAACGACCGGCATTCTCCTCATCAATCACCACCACGATCTCGGCCTCGCTGTAACGGAGCAAAGAAAGTCCGGTCTTGCCGTTAACGACTCCCGTCAAACCGCCATGCTGCAGGATGGCGGCCTTTTGACCGGAGGTGAGTTTAGTGGGTCGGGACGTGCTCATGGCTGACACCAAAACCGGGCAGGCTGGAAAGCTGAAGATGGCCGCCGATCCAACTCGCGCCCTGGAAAGGATCATCGACCAGGTTGAGATGACTATCGAGGTCCAGGTAATCTACCAAGGTCCCCAGATGAGCCGCGGCGGTGTTGCCCAACGCGGAGTTTCCATAGCATCCAAGCATGACCTTTAAATCATGAGCCCGCGCCACCGCGATCATCCGAAGCGCCTCCGAGACACCGCCGCACTTGTACAATTTGATGTTGATCCCGTGGCATATCTCCGCCAGGTCGGGGATGTCGGCACTCGTGAAGCAGCTTTCATCCAAGAGAATCGGCAGGGCAGATTTCCCACACACCTCTACCATCTCCTTTTCCCGGCCGCGCGCCAGTGGTTGCTCAAGATGATCAACCCCCCGATCCGCCAGCCACCGGCTCATCTCGATCGCCTGCGCCGGATCCCATCCACCGTTCGCATCCACGCTGATATGAAATCCATCGGGGAGCAGAGATCGGATCGCTTGGAACATCGCTCGATCCGCTTCCAAACCCAGCGGAGACCCTAGCTTGACCTTGAAAGCCTGAACTTCGCCTGCGAGCTGCCATTCATGAACGCGCTGTTGGGCCACTTCAGGCGCACAGATTCCTATCGTAACCGAGGTCGGGACAGCTCCGGAGGAAGAAAGCCCCAGCAGACGCCAGACCGGCTGGCCAAGACGCTTCCCGCTCCAATCCCACAACGCTTGGTCCACCGCCGCCCGCAGCGCTGAAGGAACTTGCGCACGCAACATCACATGCTCCATGGCCGCCCGGTCGAATGGGTCTTCCTTGGCCAACATGCTGGCCACTCTCTGAGCTTGAGTTTCAAGCTCCGCAAGATCTTGACGCAGAGGACCAACGGAGAATTCTCCAGCCTCGCCCCACCCCTCAATCCCCTCGGAACAGACCCTCACCCACAGCAATCGAGACTCAGCCCGCGTGCCGCGAGTGATGGTGAGCGGAACTCTCTTCTTCAACAAAACTGTCTCGGAATCAATGACCAGCATTCGATTGGACGTCGCCGGCCTCAGCGACGCTTGCATGGACCAAGAGAGTGCTGGTTCTTGGGCTTTCTAGAAAGACTTTTGTTGAGATCGTCTGACCACGCCTCAAATGCCTGCTTAACTCCTTCCCAACAGGGCCGATCACAAGGGTAGCTTGGGGATGTGAAGCAAGCGGAGAATTTTTCTACCTCTATGAATGCGGACCAAAAGGGCATGTTCAAACAGTTGTCGGAGAAGATCAGCATGGAGCTCGTCTTCGCCGAAGTAGGCAAGGACTCGGGCCTGCTGCCGATTAACAGTCTGCTGGGTCAAATCGAGGAATTGCCGTTGGCCGCCGCCGGTCAGGTCTGGGTCGATGCCGTCAAGTTCGCCCGTAAGTGGATCGATCAGGTTTTTGATACCACCGCCACCTTCGATGAATCTACCCTCCGCCTGCTCGGCGAATGGGGCACTTGGGCCCAAAACGCGGGGGACGCTTGGCTGACGGGCGGCAATATTCCCCCCATGCCCGCTCATTGGGGGACGGCCGTCGCCCAGTCTTCCACCCCCGCCACCGCTCCCGTCGCCCCGGCCACTGGGACCGCCGCTCCTACCCAGGAGGCTGAGGCGCCGCTCATCATGAATATCGACAGCGATGGCGATCTGCTTCGCGAGTTCACCAACGAATCGCAGGAACACCTTCAGAACATCGAGCAAGGTGTCCTCGTGCTCGAGGATCATCCCAAGGACCGCGATACCTTGAACTCCATCTTCCGCGCGTTCCATACCTTCAAGGGCGGTTCCGGACTTCTGAACCTCATGCCCATGAACCGGACGGCGCATGAGCTCGAAAACCTCCTCGACCTCGCTCGCCAGGATAAGCTCGAGATCACGATCGACATCATCAACCTCATTCTCGAAGGCGGCGATGTGTTGAAACAATACATCGACGAGATGAACGAGCAGCTTTCGGGCAAGCGTCCTCCTGGACCCATCCTGGTGCATACCCAGGACCTCCTCACGCGCGTGCGCGCCGCCGTCACGGGAAGCAAAATCCCTCCGGCGCAAGCAGCGAAGGCCAACCCGCCAGCGACCGCGGCCAGCAGCACCCAATTGACCCCGACCTCCACGTCGATCGCACCCGAAACCCCGGCCGCCCCAACGCCGGCGCCGGCGGCCCCGGCGCAGACGGGGAAAGCCTCGCAAGGAAGTGGAAACGCCGCCACCGGAGCAGTTGTCAAGGTGGACACTCTCAAACTGGACAGCCTCGTAGACCTCGTCGGCGAAATGGTCATTGCGCAGTCGATGGTCCAGCTCGATCCGGAGGTGACTCGGCTGAGCAATCAGAATCTAAACCGCAACCTGGCTCAACTTGGCCGCATCACGAAGGAGCTCCAGCGGATAGCCATGTCCATGCGCATGGTCCCGATCCGTCCGACGTTCCAAAAGATGAACCGCCTCGTTCGCGACGTGTGTGCCAAACAAGGCAAGCAGGTCGATCTGGTCCTGGTAGGTGAGGATACGGAACTCGACCGCACCATCGTCGAGGAGATCAGCGACCCACTGGTTCACATGATCCGCAACGCTGTGGACCACGGCATCGAGATGCCCGATACCCGCACCAAAGCCGGCAAAGCCCCGCAGGGCACCATCCGTCTCAGCGCCTACCATCAAGGCGGCAACATTGTCATCCAAATCAAGGACGACGGCGGCGGGCTGCGCAAAGATAAGATCCTGAAAAAGGCAGTGGAAAACGGCATCCTCCGACCCGATCAACAGCTGCCCGATAAAGAGATCTTCGACCTGATCTTCGCGCCCGGATTCTCCACCGCCGACAAGGTGACCGACATTTCCGGACGAGGAGTCGGTATGGATGTAGTCAAAAGGAATATCGAGAAACTCCGCGGCAAAGTGGAAATTGACTCGATCGAGGGCAAAGGCTCCACCTTCAACATCTATCTTCCGCTGACCCTGGCCATCATCGATGGGCTGGTGATCAGCATCGGGAACGAGCGCTACATCCTCCCCACTCTGTCAGTTCGCGAATCGTTCCGGCCGACGGCTCAAATGTTGTCGACCGTTCACGAGCGCGGGGAAATGGTCAACGTGCGCGGCCGACTGTATCCGTTGCTCCGGCTGTACGAGGCATTCAACATCGAGCCTCAGACCAAGAACCCGGAGGAGTCCATCGTGATCGTGATCGAAGCGGGACAGGATGTCCGCTGTCTGCTCGTAGACCAATTGCTGGGCAAACAGGAGGTCGTGATTAAGAGCCTGGGTGAAACCTTCAAGGCAAACCCGGCGATCGCGGGAGCCGCGATCATGGGCGATGGTCGGGTGGGGCTCATTCTGGACGTGAACACCCTGGTCCGAATCCGTCAAATGCAAGTCCAGCCCAAGGCGGCCTAGCACGCAGAGGCAGTCGGCAGGCTATTGCAGCCGGCCGAACTTCTTCTCCAACTCGCGGTAACTCATCTCGATCAGGGTAGGACGGCCATGCGGACAGGTGTAGGGCATCTCGCACTGGCGGAGATCGGCGAGCAGCCCTTCCAACTCGGCGCCCCCCAAGGGATCATTGGCCTTTACGGCGTGGCGGCAAACCGTTTTGGCGATGACCTCCTCCCCCAGACGCAGCCGGTGCATCTCCTGACCGGCCTTCTTGAGTTCATCGATCAACCCGAGGACGAAGCGACGGGCGTCCGACGCCTTCACGAAGGGCGGGACTCCATCCAGAAGAAAAGTGCGTTCTCCAAATTCGCTCAGTCCGACCCCTAGCCGGGTAAGTATCGGCAACAAGTCACCGAGGAAACGCGCGTCGGCCGCCGACAACTCGACGGTCTCAGGCAACAGCAGACGCTGCGACGCGGCCTGGCTTTGCTCGAGACGTCGCATCATCTGCTCAAAAAGAATCCGCTCGTGCGCCGCATGCTGATCCATCACCACCAAACCGCGATCCGACTCCATGAGCACGTAAAGTCGGCCGATCGCGCCGAGAATGCGCAACGGCACTTGCAACAACGGAGCCGCGGGCAGGGCGTCACCCCTGCTGGGGGACGATGGCATCGGAGGCTCCGAGGCAGGCCGGGCTGCTGGCGCAGTAACGGCCAAGGGCTCCCGCGGCGTGGATCCCGTGTCCTGTGGCGGTTGAACCGTAGCGGCGCCGGGCGATGTCAAGTCGGAGGCGCTGGCCGGAACAGCAGCGGCGAGCGGCAATACCCGTGAAGGGCCGGGTGAAACCGCGCTGGGATGAGTGCGAGGCACCTTCAAAAGCTCGGGAGTCTCCGAGGGAGCAGCGGCCGCCGAGCGCCCGACCTCTCCGCCGCGCGGGGCCGGGGAACCGGCCGACGCAACCGAGGCCGAACGTGTCTCCGCCTCGGGTACCGCCGCCGCTGTGCCCCGATGAAAGGCGAGCAAGGACTGGCGGACGGCTTCAGCGGTGAGTCGCCGGATCTCGGCCTCGTTGTGAAATTTTACCTCGCGCTTGGTCGGATGAATATTGACGTCCACCCGCGCCGGATCGATTCCGAGAAACAGGCAGCAGACCGGATACCGCCCTTTCATCAGCGCCGTGTGGTAGCCCTCGAGCAACGCGAATTGGATGCCTCGGTTGTCCACCGGACGCTTATTCACAAACACGAAGTGTTGGTCGCGAGTGCCGCGGGATACGCCCGGCTGCCCAATGAAGCCCCACAGCCGGAATTCTTGAGTCGAGACATCGTGAAACGCGTCGTCGTCCTCGGATGAAATCGGTCGGCGAACGTCAGCCAACTCGGCCGTGAAGTCGACGGGCAAGAGTTGCGTTTCCCCGCCGAGCACTGCACGCAGGCGCTCGCGAACCGCTGCAAAGGGAAGCTGGCCCTCCCCGGCTGGCTTGCCACCGGGAAGCTGCAAGACCTGCTTGCCATCCTTGACCAGAGTAAATCCCACCGTTGGATGCGACAATGCAGCCAGCGTCAAATAATGAAGAATGTGGGTAAACTCGGTTTCCTCGGTCCGCAGGAACTTCTTACGCGCCGGCACATTGAAGAACAGTTGCCGAACCTCGAGCACGGTTCCCGCAGGTCCGCCAGCGGATTTCACCTCCACCACCTTCCCTCCATTGACAATGACCTGGGTACCTTCAGGGGATTCGCTATCCCGTTCGCGGCTCGTCAGGGAGAATCGACTCACACTGGCAATGCTCGGCAGGGCTTCCCCCCGAAATCCCATCGTAGAAATCGAGCTCAGGTCCTCGGCCTTGCGGATCTTGGAAGTGGCGTGGCGTTCCAGGCAAAGCAACGCGTCGTCCCGGCTCATTCCAATTCCATCATCCGTGATCCGAATCAGGCTGCGGCCACCGTTTTGAATCTCGACGGTAATGCGGGTGGCCTGGGCGTCCAAAGAGTTCTCCACCAACTCTTTCACCACGCTCGCCGGTCGCTCGACCACCTCGCCGGCGGCGATCTGGTTGGCGACTTGTTCCGACAGCAAACGAATTCGGTTCATAAGGAAACCGGCGACACCGCCATGAAGCGGCTCAACTGCCCTGGTTGGTCCGCAGGCTCAGACTCAAACAGAGCGCTATTCCCACTCGATGGTTCCAGGCGGCTTGCTGGTGATGTCGAACACCACGCGGTTGACCCCCTTCACCTCATTGGTGATTCTGCGGCTCAAGTTTTCCAAGATTTCGTACGGCAGCTTAACCCAATCGGCCGTCATGCCGTCCTGCGACTCCACCGCTCTCACTGCGAGGGTGTAGTCGTAGGTACGTTCATCGCCCATCACCCCAACGCTCCGCACCGGGAGCAACACCGCAAAGCTCTGCCAGATCTTGTAGTACCAGCCGGTCCGCTTCATTTCCTCGACCACGATCGCATCCGCCTCGCGCAGGATCTGGCAGCGGGAGGGCGTGACCTCGCCCAGGATGCGCACGGCCAGGCCGGGGCCGGGGAAAGGCTGCCGGTAAACAATTTCCTTGGGCAAGCCCAGCTCCAAGCCGAGCTCGCGAACCTCGTCCTTGAACAAGCAGCGGAGCGGCTCCACCAGGGAGAACTTCATGTTCTTGGGCAAGCCGCCGACATTGTGATGGCTCTTGATCAGTGCGGCCGGATTTCCGGCGATAGGAACGGATTCGATGACGTCGGGATACAATGTGCCCTGAGCGAGAAACTTGGCCTTACCGGCCCGGCGAGTCGCCGCCTGAAAAACCTCGATGAAGGTCTTCCCGATGATCTTTCGCTTGCGCTCCGGATCCGTGACCTTCTTCAGTCGGCCGAGAAAGAGCTTCGTCGCATCCTCGTACTGCAGCTTCACTTTGAAGTTGCGCCCAAAGACCTCCTGAACGACCTCCGCCTCTCGTGAGCGGAGCAGTCCGTTGTTGACGAAGATGCAAGTCAGCTGATCGCCGATCGCCCGGTGCAGCAACGCGGCGGCGACGCTTGAATCGACGCCCCCGCTCAGTCCGAGGATAACTTTTTCCTGGCCGACCTGGGCGCGAATCTCGTCCACGGCCTGATCGACATACCGACGCATCGTCCAGCCCTTGCCGCAGCCGCAGACCCCATGAACAAAGTTGGTGAGGATTTCCTTGCCGCGAGGCGTATGGGCGACTTCGGGATGGAACTGAAGGCCGTAAAAACGACGCTGGTGGTCCTCGATGGCGGCAAAGTCCGAGTTCTCCGTGGTCGCCACTGCGGAAAAACCCTTAGGCAACTTGGTCAGTTTGTCGCCGTGCGAGTTCCAAACCTGGAGGGCGGTGGGAAGCTTGCGGAACAGTTCACACGAAGGGTCCCGGAGCGTGAGGGTGCCTTTGCCGTATTCCCGCTTGAGCCCCTTCTCCACCTTGCCGCCCAGGAAGTGAGCGAGCAGCTGCACCCCGAAACAGATGCCCAGGATAGGAACCCCCAGCTTAAAGACCCGGGGGTCCGGCAGCGGCGCCTTCGGGTCGTAAACGCTCGAGGGACCTCCGGACAGGATGATGCCTTTGGGCTTTAGCCGGGCCAACTCATCAGCGGGTGTGTTGTAGGGCAAAATCACCGAGTACACATGGCACTCGCGAATGCGCCGGGCGATGACCTGGGTGTATTGGGAACCAAAGTCGAGAATGACGATTTGCTCGTTCATCGAATAAGGGGGAAGCGTTTGCCATCCTTCTGCGAATTTGACCAGCCAAAAGGACGGAAATTTTTGGGGAAATCGGAGGATTCCAGGTCGCTGCACTCGGTGTTTCCAACCTCCGACAACTCGACGCCCAGGGAATCACAACTGGAATGCACATCGAAAGCAGCCGCTCCATCTCCGCACCCGCCACCCCATCCCCCGCGAGACGATAGCCGCCACCCATCCAACAGGGACAGGCCTCGCTCGCACCCATTCTCCCCCGGAAGGGGACAGACCTCACCAGCCCCTGAAGAGGGACAGGCCTCACTTCTCTACTGGCCAGGGAGGCGGGCAGACCCTCCCCCATTCTCAGCAGGGACAGACCTCTCTCGGCCCGGGTAGGACCTGCATCAAGCGGGGACAGGCCTCAACGAGGGAGGTTGGCAGGAGGTAGGAGCGTCGGGAGCCTTCCCCCCCAACGGTTAGTCCAAACCAGGCTGCTATAGGATTCGCATGTATTTGATAGTCAGCAGACTACAACTCAGTTATCGGATGACGCACCCCCCATCAGGCCGGAAGCATCCCACACGGTCGCTGTGAGCGGGTGGGGAAAGGGGGAGGGGGCGAGGCGTTGTTGCTCGCGACGGCTGCACTGCCCTAAATCCCCCCGAATTAATCCGGCGTGACCCAGTCCAATACAACCGGAACTATCTGTCTATGTGTCTAAGAATTCGAATCCGTGGATCGTGGTTTGGGCTGGCGCTCAGTGCCTTGTTGCTGGGAGACGCACAGGCTGCGAAGCCATCCAGTGCCAAGCGCGTGGCGAAATCCAGTCCCTCCGTGACCTACGAGCAGGAGATATTGCCCCTCATCAAGAGCTATTGTTTTGATTGCCACGGGGATGGAGTTGAAAAGGGACATCTCAGCTTCGATCGCTTCGGAACTCTGGCAGCGGTGCGAAAAGAGCCCAAAGTCTGGGAGCACGTGCTCCTGAACCTGCGCTCGGAACAAATGCCTCCGGCCAAGAAGAAAAACCAACCCACGTCCGAAGAGCGGATCCGGATGGTGAAATGGATCGAGCAGGAATTCTTTCCGGTGGATTGCAACGATCCGGACCCCGGCCGGGTGACCCTGAGGAGGCTCAACCGATCCGAGTACAACCGGACGATCCGGGACTTGGTCGGAATTGACTACCAGCCGGCAGAAGATTTTCCGCAGGACGACATCGGATATGGTTTCGACAACATCGGCGACGTCTTATCGCTGTCCCCCATACTTCTAGAAAAATACCTGACCGCCGCCCGACAAGTGCTGGACGACGCGATTGTAACGGAAGACCTCACGCGCCTTCGGACCTGGAAATTCGAGCCGGAGAGCCTGGCAGCCACCGCCCCCCTCGATCAAAGAAACGGGGGTTGGCTCGCCTTGGTTCGGGAAGGCGATGTCCATGGCAATGTCCGGCTGCCAGCCGACGGGGAGTATGTCCTAAGAGTCAAAGCCGCAGGTGAACAGGCCGGTCCGGAGCCGGTGAAAATGGCAGTCCGCTGGAACGGGCAGGAGATTGCCCGCGTCGAACTGCCCGAGACGGCGGCCCAAGCCAAAGTCCATGAATCTCGCTTCCAAGCCCGTCGCGGAACCCACACCTTCGCAGTGGCTTACCTTAACAACTATATCAACCCCAGGGATCCCAACCCAAAAAATCGCGACCGAAACCTTCTCCTGCAACGGATCGAAATCGAGGGGCCATTTCATCCGGGGCCTCAACCCCTGCCCGAAACCCATCGTCGCATCTTTTTCCGCCCACCGGATCCACTAGATCCTCGGGCTACGGCGGCAGAACTCCTGCGCAGCTTTGCCAAACGCGCCTGGCGCCGTCCCGTCGACACCGCCGAATTGCAAAGGCTGCTATCCCTCTACGATCTTGCCAAAAGGGAAGGCGAGGTGTTTGAGGTGGCCGTGAAAGTAGCGCTGCAAGCCGTGCTGATCTCGCCGCACTTTCTCTTTCGAGGCGAACTCCAGCCCGAGCCGGATCAGGCGCAGAAAGTTCACTGGATCGGCGAACATGCTCTGGCCTCCCGTCTCTCCTATTTTCTGTGGAGCAGCCTGCCGGACGAAGAGCTTTCTCGCTTGGCGGATACCGGACAGCTTCGCAAGCGGCTGGCACCACAGCTCAAACGAATGCTCGCGGACCCCCGAGCCAGCGCCCTGGTCGACAATTTCGCAGCCCAATGGCTGCAAATCCGCAACCTGGAGCTCGTCAGCCCCGATCCAAAGCAATTCCCCCAGTTCACGGAGCAGCTGAGACAAGATTTGATGCAGGAAACCCTGCTCTTTGCCCGATCGATCATCCAGGATGACCGCAGCGTCCTGGAGTTCCTGGATACAAACTTTTCGTTCCTCAACGAACGTCTGGCCAAGCTGTATGGCATCGAGGGAGTGAAAGGAGAAGAGTTCCGCCGGGTGACCTTCAAGAACCGCGAGCGAGGGGGATTGCTCACTCAAGGCAGCGTCCTGACGATCACCTCGAATCCAACACGCACCTCCCCAGTAAAAAGGGGCAAGTGGGTGATGGAAACCCTCCTGGGGACCCCGCCGCCTCCACCACCACCCAACGTCCCCGAGCTCAAGATCGACAAGGACCACCCACTGACGGGCACCCTCCGCCAACGCATGGAGCAGCACCGCGCCAACCCCGCATGTTCCTCGTGTCACGAACGGATGGATGATATCGGCTTTGGCTTGGAGAACTTTGACGCCATCGGAAGCTGGCGCACCCACGAGGGCCAAGCGGCCCTGGACACCACCGGCGGGCTGAGCCCTACCCAGTCCTTCAACGGACCGGCCGAACTCAAACAGCTGCTTCACGACAAGCGGCGAGCCGAGTTCGTTCGATGCATCACGGAGAAAATGCTCACTTACGCCCTGGGACGAGGGCTGGAGCACTACGACCGATGCGCGGTGGACCGAATCGTCGAGAAACTGGCCGACGGAAACTATCGCTTCTCGGTTCTCGTTGAGGAGGTCGTTAACAGCGTTCCCTTTCAAAAACGTCGCGGAGAGGGCAAACGGTCCCTGACGAAGAGTCGCTAAAAGATTCCCCTCCTTAACCGCTGCACTCGACGAAAACGCGGGACAATTCCGCGCGGAGTGATATACCTAGCACATCATCCACCATGAAAACCGTCATGACCCATTCGAAACTTGCACTGCTCTGCCTCAGCATCCTCGCCGCCGGAACGATCTCGGCCGCGGAGTTGCAATACTCGATAGCTCCAAACTACTTTGAGGAAACACCGGGCGGCGAACGCCTCGGCGCCTGCCATGGTGGAGCGGTGATCGACAAAGCGGGAAACATCTACATCACCACCGACACCGTCCGGGGTATCGTCGTGTTTCGTCCCGATGGCAAATTCCTGCGGGCGTGCGGCCCCATGCGGATCCACGGCTTGGAGATCCGTGAAGAGGATGGTGTGGAATACATCTATGGCGCCCGTCCGACGGATCATCAGGTGGTCAAGCTGAAGCTGACCGGCGAGACCGAATGGACCCTCGAGTTTCCCAAGGAGTCGGGATTGTACAAGGAGCCGCGCGGCTTCAACCCTTGTGCTGTCACTGTCGCCCCGGATGGCTCGATTTACGTGGCGGACGGCTACGGCTCCAACCACGTGCTCAAGTTCGACAAAAATCGCAAGTTCATCAAAGCTTTCGGCGGGCCGGGTGAGGAAGAGGGAAAATTCAAAACTTGCCACGGCATCTCCATCGACACCCGCTATGACAAGCCCCTGCTGTTGGTCTGCAACCGGAACAACAACCGCGTCGAGCACTGGGACCTCGAGGGCAACTTCATCAAGGTGATTCAAAAGAATCTGCGCATGCCCGCCGCGGTGCACATCCGGGGTGAATATGCCATCTTCCCCGAGCTTCAGGGTCGCGTCACGGTCCTGGACAAGTCCGGCGCCATCGTGGCTCAGGTGGGAGACAATCCCAACGAGAAGCAACGGGCCAACTACGGACTGCCCATTAAGGACTGGCAAGCGGGCATCTGCAACTCACCGCACGGAGCATCGATGGACAAGGATGGCAATCTCATCGTCTCCGAATGGAGCCAGTTCGGGCATCTCCACAAATTTCTGTTGAAGAAGTAGAGGCAGAGGCGGAACTCACAGCGACGGCGTCTGCCCTCCTTGCTTCCGGGGCAGCCGCCGTTCACGTTCCAAGCCGACACGGTCACCGTCACAGCCTGGCCTTCAGCTTGTCGTGAATCTGTTGGGCCTTGGTGCGGTTCTCGGCGCTGTCAAAGGTTCCCACCGTAATTCGAACGTCGGTCACCGTGTCGGTTTTCCGGATGGCCTGGACCGTCACCGGCTGCCCCTGCGCATTCTTGGACTGGAGGACTCCCGCGGAGCCGTCCTTCTTGGAGGAATTCACCGGCAGCTGAAGGTCCTTAAGCGCGGCAGTGGCCGCGGTCCAAACCCGGTCCAGCGATACATTGTGCGTCGTCTCCAGGGTGTTGTTGCTGTACTTGATGGTGCCATAGGCAACACCGGCAGCTGCTCCACCAACGAGGAGTACCGCACAACCCTGCACACACGACATCGCTGCCAGCAACACCGTCAGCCTTCCCCACACCTTCAAATGATTCATAAATAAAGCCCCGCTTCGGTAACCAGGTTCATGGTCCTTATGTGTATCCGTATGGCACAGGCCATGACCGAAGTCAAAAGGCGGGTGCGCGGGGCAAGATTTTTATCCAAAACGGATGATCGTCCCGGTTACAGTCGACTCATGCATATCCAGCGCATCCTCGCATACCGTGTGGAACTTCCTCTCCACGAGACCACCTACAAATGGTCCGGGGGCAAGTCCGTCTCGGTCTTCGACAGCACCATCGTCGCCATCGAGACCAACACCGGGGTGGTGGGTTACGGTGAAGTTTGTCCACTGGGCCCCTTCTATCTGCCGGCTTATGCAGAAGGAGTCCGCGCAGGATTGCGTGAACTCGGCCCCCATTTGATAGGCGAGGACCCCCGCCAGTTGCTGAAGCTGAACCGTCGCATGGACGCCGTACTGAAGGGGCATCCCTATGTTAAAAGCGGCATCGATATCGCCTGCTGGGATATTCTGGGACAGGCGGCAGGAATGCCGGTGTGCGAGCTGCTCGGAGGCCGCTACGGCGACGACTTTCATCTCTACCGCGCCATTTCTCAGGAGGAGCCCGAGCAGATGGCCGCCAAAGTGAGCGGATACCGAGCGGAAGGTTATCGACGATTTCAGCTGAAGGTCGGAGGGGATCCCGATGTCGACATCGCTCGCATTCATGCGGTCGCGGCAAAACTCCTCCCGGGAGATCGCTTGGTTGCCGACGCCAATACCGGCTGGGTTCAGCACGAGGCGGTGCGAGTGGCCAAGGCGGTTCGTGAGGTGGATGTCTACATCGAGCAACCCTGCCTAACCTACGAGGAATGCCTGGCGGTCCGCCGACAATGCGAGCATCCGTTTGTTCTGGATGAGAACATCGATGATCTGGGGATCTTGCTGCGGGCGAAGTCCGATCTCGCCATGGATGTGGTCAATCTCAAGATCAGCAAACTCGGAGGTCTGACGAAAATCAAGCAAGCCAGAGATCTCTGCATCAGCATGGGTATCGCCATGACCCTGGAAGATTCCTGGGGTGGAGACATCGCAACGGCCGCCATCGCTCATCTCGCCCACAGCACCCCTCCGGAGTTCCTATTCAGCACCACCGACTTCAATAGCTATGTGACCGTCAGCACGGCGGACGGTGCGCCCACCCGTCGTAACGGCCGGCTCGCGGCCTCCCAAGCACCGGGGTTGGGAATAAGGCCCAAGATGGCGGTGCTGGGAATGCCCGTCGTCGTGGTGGACCGTAGGGCCTAGGGTTCGTCAAACCACGCGGATCACCAACGCGGTGGTGTTGTCACGACCATCCTTGGCCAACGACTCGTCCACCAAAAGCTGCGCCAGGGTCTTCCCAGCCAGGTTCGAATCCGGAGTGCGGAGAATCTCCGCGAGATGGCTATCGTAGAGACCCTCCGTTAAACCGTCGGAACAGAGGAGAAACACGTCGCCGGGCTCATATCCGACCGCTCCCACCTGGGGACTTACAAATTGGTTGCCTCCACCGAGAGCCTTCTGCAGCACATTGCGGCGCGGATGTGAACGCGCTTCCCGTTCATTCAGCTTCCCGTTGCGGAAGAGCCATCCGACGTAGGTATCGTCGTGGCTCAGCTGTTTAATCGCGTCTCCGCGGGCGGGCAGGTAGTAGATGCGACTGTCGCCCACGTGGCCAAAATACATCCACTCGGGGGTAAACCAGCACAAGCTCAGGGTGGTCTCCATCCCGGAACACTCCTCATAGCACCGTCCCAGATGTTTCAGCTCTCCGTGAACCTGGCTGAAAAGCTCCTCCAGCACATCCGAGAAACCGGAGGCCAGGCCCTCGGCCGACAATCGGTAACCGCGTGGGAGCAGTTTGGTAATCGTTTGGACCGCAATGCGGCTGGCATGCTCTCCAGCCATGGCCCCGCCCATGCCATCGCTCACCGCAAAGACGAAATCCATTTGTCCCGTCGGAGACTCCCCTACCCGGCCCAAATAGTGAACCTCCCGGGCATCAAACCGAAGTCCCAGGAACGAATCCTCGTTATTAGTTCGCACTCGGCCACGGTCAGTCCATCCGAACCACTGCAAGGTTGTTGCCAACAAAGGGCGGCTTTCAGATTCCATGCGGTTCCTAGATTACTTCTGACCTTCCGCCTCAGAAAGGATGGTCGCCAACTCAAAATCGATGATGCAGAACCGCCCATCGGCCTGGCGATACGTCACATTACGCATTTCGGGGTCGTCATGACGCACCCCAAACGTCTCCAGCTCCGCAAAAAGCTCCGCAGTGCGTGCCGCGTCCAAATGTTCAACTCGCGTGCCGCAGTTGGTGGTCGCGATTCGAAGCTTCGAAGGGTCTGCCTCCAGCAACTTGGGCACGAAGCCGCAACCTCGCGATTCAAGATACTTCAACACCTTGACCTCCCGCTCGAAGCGCTGAGGCGCATCCGGCCCGTGATAGGTCTTGAAGACCCGACCATCGAAACTTACCTGGACCGTGGCCCTCAGCGTGTCTTTTACCTGCAACATGACCACCCGAGACTGACCCAAAGAAGGCATTTGGTCAAATCATCCAGCCTGGCCATCTTTAGACATGGTGCTTAAATAGCGCCACAACGTCAGGGGCACTCGGATCCGGTCGGCAAAATCCTTCATCATGAATATCAAGCTCCCTCACAATGAATTCCGACCAGGCTGGGGATGCACGAGGGCTTCCAGGCGTCCCATGGCATTCTGCTTGCTAGACAAAAATCGATTAACCATTATCACTACATAAAATCAAGTATTCGACACCGTTGAAGGAGTCGATTTACGCTGCATTTATATCTATGGCGAAATACAAACTCGAATATCTCTGGCTGGACGGGTATGAGCCCGTAGCAAACATCCGTGGCAAAACACAGATCAAGGAGTTCAGCAGCTTCCCGAAGCTGGAAGAGCTCCCCATGTGGGGCTTTGATGGCAGTTCCACGCGGCAGGCCGAAGGTCACAGCTCGGATTGCATGCTGAAGCCGGTGGCGGTCTATCCCGATTCCACCCGGAAGAACGGGGTGTTGGTGATGTGCGAGGTCATGATGCCGGACGGCAAGACTCCCCATCGCACCAATGCTCGCGCCACGGTGCTGGATGATCCCGGCGCTTGGTTCGGGTTCGAGCAAGAATATTTCCTCTATAAGGATGGGGCTCCTCTCGGCTTCCCCAAAGGCGGCGGTTTTCCTCCGCCGCAGGGCAAGTACTACACGGGTGTCGGCTACGACGCGGTCGGATGCATCGCTCGCGAGATCGTCGAAACCCATCTCGACCTCTGCTTGGACGCCGGCATCAACCACGAAGGCATCAACGCCGAAGTGGCCAAGGGGCAATGGGAATTCCAGATCTTCGGCAAAGGCTCAAAGAATGCCGCTGACCAGATGTGGGTCGCGCGCTACCTCCTGATGAGGCTCTGCGAGAAATACGGCGTGGACGTGAATTTCCACTGCAAACCGCTGGGCATCGACGTCGATTGGAACGGCTCTGGCATGCACTCGAACTTCTCCACCACGCACCTGCGTGAAGTCGGAGGTAAGCCCTATTTCGAAGCTCTCATGGCAGCTTTCGACAAATACAAGAACGAGCACATCGCGGTGTACGGCCCCGACAACCATCTCCGGCTCACGGGTCTTCACGAAACCCAGTCGATCGACAAGTTCAACTACGGCATCGCGAACCGTGGCGCCTCGATCCGAGTCCCGCATAGCTTCGTGAACAACGGCTACAAGGGTTACTTGGAAGATCGCCGACCGAACTCCCAGGGCGATCCCTACAAGATCGCGAGCCGCATCCTGCAGACGATCGCGACCGTTCCGACGAAGTGATTCGGTTGGCTCGGTGCCTCCACCGACACTGAATGTTGCTTATCCAAGCGGGCCTTGATTTCAAGGCCCGCTTTTTTTTGACGGACTTGCGTTCGTTTGGCCTGCTGGGCATGGTTGCGGGATGCACCTCCTGCGACTGTCGCCCACCGTCGTCCTGATGACCGGGACGTTTCTTGCCACGTTTCTCCCCCATCAGATCAACGCTCAGCCGGCCACGCTTGAGCGAGCGACGCGCGGCACCAATCCCGCCGTTTCGGCTGCCGAGGCCTTTCTGGCCACCCTGGATGGCCCGGCACGCGCGAAAGCCATCTTCCCCTTCGACAACGCGGAGCAGAGAAAACGATGGTCCAACCTGCCCACCGGCATTTACAAACGTGCGGGCCTACGGCTGGGCGACCTTAGCCGCCCTCAACGCGATGCCGCCCTGGCGTTTCTCGCGTCGGTGTTGAGCCCGGCCGGCTACCAAAAGGTGATTGGCATCATGGAGGGGGACGAACTGCTGACGAAAAATGCGCCCGGAGGGAACATCGTGTTCGGACGGGATGAGTATTATCTCTCTTTCTTGGGAGCGCCGTCGGCCCAGAACCCTTGGCTGATCCAATTCGGCGGGCATCATCTCGCCCTGAACATCACGTTTGTGGGAGACAAGGGAACGCTCGCTCCGAGCCATACTGCAGCCCAACCGGCCAAGTTCACCTGGGAGGGAAGGACCATCCGCCCCTTGGGCGCGGAGAATGATCTGTCGTTTGAGCTCATCAATGCCCTGGACGATTCCCAACGCAAGCAAGCCATCCTCGGATCTGAATTTCGCGATCTGGTGCTCGGACCCGGGCAGGAAGGCAAGAAGATCGTGCCTGAAGGAGTCAAAGTCTCGACCTTCACAGCGAAGCAGCGCGCGCTGCTGACGGATCTGATCCAGCAATGGGTGGGCATCCTGAATGCGGATACCGCTGCTCCCCGAATGTCCGAGATCAAGTCGGGTCTCGGAGAAACCTGGTTCGCTTGGAGCGGGCCGACCACGCCAGGCAGCGCCGCCTATTTCCGAATTCAAGGGCCCACCTTGTTTATTGAGTATTCGCCGCAACGGCTGGGCGGAGATGCCACCCAGCATATCCATACCATGTATCGCGACTTCTCCAACGAGTTCGGAGCCAAATGGCTCAAGCCCTGATACGCCAGGCCCAGCGGGTAAGCCGGCCGACTCGGTGCCGCTCCTGGGGAGTGATCCTCCTTGTCTTGCTAGCGGGCATCACTCACACAGGAGCACACCGCCTTGATGAGTGCCTTCAGGCGGCGCGGATCGAAGTGGGAATCCGACAGATCCGAATTGAACTCGACCTCACCCCGGGCGCCCAAGTAGCTCACCAAATCATCCGTGTTCTCGACGCGGATCAGAACGGGCAGATCTCTCCCTCCGAATCCGACGCCTATGCTGACCTGGTCCGTTCAGCCCTCGAACTCACCCTGGATGCACGCCAACAGGAAATCCGAATCGAGCATCATCGGTTCCCATCGATCGCCGAGTTGAAGGAAGGGACCGGAATCATCCAACTGCAGCTTGTAGCGACCCATACTCCCCTTCGTCCGAAGTCTCATCAGCTGATTTTCACGAACCGGAACGCGGAGGACATCAGTGTGTACCTGGCAAACGCCCTGGTACCGTCCGAGACAGGTATTCGGGTCACTCAGCAGGAACGCGACTCACTGCAACGAGTGCTGAAGATCCACTTCTCAGTGGACCCCTCACCAAGCTTTCGATTCCATCCAATCCCCCGGCTCCTGCCCCGCTGATGGGCGGGATGGAAGAACGGGGTTTCCATCAAGCTTTCTAGGCTTGGTCGAATTAACGAGCACTCGGTTTGATCACCAGCTCTGGCTCCAACCTGAGAACCCCGTTCTCTCGCACGACTCCCAGGTAAGCGTCGATCGCAACCCCAACCGGGTCGGGTCCCGTCTGATTCAGTCGGGTGCGAATGTGTTTTCGCAACCACAGGTACACGGAATAATCCGCATAGGGCGTGTTGCCGTGAGGCTTCCCAGTCACCGTATTGATATCCTCGTTGAAAGCGGGATTGTTTACCAACTCCAGCTTGATTCTCTCGATCAGGCGCGTGTCGACCTCTGACGCTGCCAACCCGTGCGCTCCCGCCAACAAATAATTGCCTGAGTCGCAAAAAAACCAGGACCCGCCATGACAATAGGCTCCACTGTGTCCGGGTAGCAACGATCCGTCTGCGGCCGAGATCACTCGGAGTCCGTAGGGAGACTTCACCTTCTCCGACACCCGATAGTGCGACAGCACTTGCTCGTCGGTGAGAACCTTCCGACCAAACACCGCATATGTCAGCGTCGCTCCGTACAGCGTGTCCTGCCCTAGGATATCCCGTTGTTTGAGGCTAGTAGGCATGAAGCCGCGGTCGCGGTTAAAGATGTTCTGGTAGGCGGTGATGGATCGATCGATGTCCGCCTCGGTGACCGCCAGGCCCAGCTCCCGTGCCGCCATCAGGGCTCCGCAGTGAAAGCCCTGGTTGCTAGCCGGAGCGTCATCATCGTCGTACTGCAGAATATCCATGTAGGTTTTCCAACCCTTGGGATGAGGAGCGCCTGGGAGCGGAGGTGGAATGTAGAATCCATCCCGCTCGTTCTTCCGGATAAACTCATAGGCCTTACGGTTCAACGCTTCGTTGACGGCTCCCCCGGCACGTTTGGCCAGCGCGGCCCATATCAAGTAATACTGCGAGTTGTCCTCGTAATCCATCCGATGCCAGAATACTGCCCGATACGACTCGATCATCTTCTCGGGATCATCCAGCCCCAGCGCCGAATAGATTCCGGTGCTCACCCATTGCTTCCATCCATAGCTCATCCCCGAGATAAAGATGTACCGTCCATCGCGCGGCTGATTGTTCTCATCGCGCATGAGATTTCTCCGTAGCAGGAAATGGGAGGTGTTGCGGAGGATCGCTTCGAGCGCAGAGGAGTTCCATCCCTTCGCGTTCGCAACCGCGATCTGGGCCGCCACCTGAGCGTCATAGTGATGTCGAGCGGGGCTGACAAAAACCCACGTCGTGTAGGAACGCGTTTCGCCCGGACCCATCTGCTGCCAGCCGTCCATCGAATACTGGTAAGTGTCGCGTGCATCTTCGGGTGGCTTGATGATCATCTGGAAGGGACTGCTCCCATCGCCGGTAAGCACCGCCATCCGTCCCGCCGGCGGATCCAGGAGCACCTGGCAACGATTCTCCCAGAGTCCCGGAGAATCGGCTGCCAAGCCGAGAACGTGGTCGGTGGTGCGGAACAAGGCGACAGGATAGGTCTGGTTCCGTCGTTCCCTCACACCGGTGTCGAACAGAACACGAGATGTTTCGGGCCCGGAGAACGAAGCGAACTCGCCTGCTTCCGACATCAATAAGGGAAACACGAGGCTGAAGCGTTGCGCTGAGAGTGATCTGACTTCCAAGGTCCGCTCGACTAACGAAGGATTCCGCTGGGTAATCCGCCATCTCAAGATAAGATCACCCACCTGGGTGGGTCCCAACTCCCACGCCCCGGGACTTTGCTTCACGTCACGAAATTCGATGGCCTTGGGTTCGCTACCCGGAATCCACAATTGGACGCCAGCGGGAGCGGCGGTCGATGCTGGAGACATCGGCCTTGAGCCTATGTGGTAATCGACAAAGGCAACGCCCTGTCGCTTGGTGACTACCGGCTTAATCTCACCGACCGCACCGTACACGAGCACTTCCAGAAGCCCGAGCCACGACCAAGCGAGAAACAATCGTTTCATAAGATAGGCGACACGGAGCCCGCGGCTCACCGAAGGATGTTCCCCCAGGTCACATCGCCGGCCACATCGAGGACCTGGATTTGGTTGATCGTCTTGAGATGGGCTTGATCTTCAAACGGGTGCTCACAACAACGAGACGGCCGAACGGGGCGAACGGAGAGGGTAGCGACGCACAGCAAGACGAAGGTCCGCAGCGTCAGAAGTGGATTCATGGGAATGATCTTGATCAATCCCGAACTACATTTCACCCAAATTCATGACGGATCCCTGCACAACGCAAGGCCTGGCGTGGCGCGCAGGAAAAGCGGTGGCATGCCACGCGCAGTCCATAGGGCGGTTCCGCTGAAGCTCGCGGGGCGATTTGGACTGAGTGAGAACTGTGCTTCTCGGCTGGGGATCCCGACTCCGTCGAGCGCTGAAGAGCGGTAGAGGACTCTCATCTTTACCTCCAAAAATGCGGACTAAACAAGCTGGGCAATACGGCAGTTTCTCACCTTGGTGTTAGGGAGCCCGAACCCGCAGGGTTCAAAGAGATTTAGCCGGGGGTGCTCGCACCCCCGGAACTGTTAAAATTACGGAGCATCGCGCAGCGATGCCACCGGCTTCCAAGACTCGCGTCACCCCTACTCAAAGAACCTAATCCGTTCGTCAGTCCAATCGTCGGCGAGTGGCACGCCTTTCAGGGTGCTGTTAAACTGGGGTGCGATAGACCGGGGGTGTCGCTGCGCTCCAAGCCCCGGCTAATCTCTTTGAACCCTGCGGGTTCTCGGCGGCGGATTCAGGAACTCCCCCGCATCCAAAACAATTCTCGTTCGCATGGACGCTTTGCGGTAGACTCATACCGTGCTGGAACTGCCAGAACTTTTCGGGCGACTAGGCGTCGCCCTTGGGCTCGGTTTGCTGATTGGGTTGCAACGCCAGAGAACCGATTCACGATTGGCGGGGTTTCGTACCTTTCCGCTGATCTCCGCCCTAGGAGCCCTCTGCGGGCTGCTCGCGCCGCATTTTGGCGGCTGGGTCGTCGCCGGAGGATTTGCAAGCCTGGCGCTGGTGATCGTGGGGGGTCGACTTCCCCTCCGACAAGCCGAGGAAGATCCTCCCGGGGTTACCACGGAAATTGCGATGCTGGTCATGTTCGCCGTGGCCGCCTATGGGATGATCGGGTCCACCGCCGTCGCGATCGCAGTGGGCGGAGCGACCGCCGTCCTCCTCCACCTCAAACCCCAACTGCATACGCTCGCAGCCAAGATCGGGGACCGTGACTTCACGGCGGTGATGCAGTTCGTGTTGATATCGTTGGTGATCCTTCCAGTCCTCCCTCAGCAGAACTACGGTCCCTTCAATGTCCTTAACCCGTTTAAAATCTGGCTGATGGTGGTCTTGATCGTCGGCATAAGTCTGGGCGGCTACATCATCTACAAATTTGTCGGCGCACGTGCCGGAATCTGGGCCAGCGGCATCCTCGGCGGCCTTATCTCCAGCACCGCCACCACGGTCAGCCATGCCCGGCGAAGCCAGCAGAGTCCCCAAAATCCAGCGCTCGGAGCTTTCGTCATCCTGCTCGCCTCGGCGGTGGTCTTTCTACGGGTGGCTATCTTGGTCGGCGCCACGGCTCCCGCCTTCGCTCGCTTTGTGGTAATTCCGTTCCTGGTGATGTTCGCGGTTCTCTGCCTTCTGGGATGGCTCAACCTGCGCGGAGTCCAGAAGGCGGCCTCACCCATGCCCACGCAGGAAAATCCCAGCGAACTCAAGCCGGCGGTGCTTTTCGGACTGCTCTACGCCGGGGTGTTGATGGCAGTCGCCGCCGCGAAGAAATTCCTGGGCGTTAGCGGACTTTTTGGGGTGGCCGCGCTCTCAGGCCTCACCGACATGGACGCCATTACCCTCTCGGTGTCCCAACTCACCGCTTCAGCCGAAATCTCGGAGATCACCGGCCTGCGCCTCATTCTCGTCGCCTCCCTCTCGAACCTGATCTTTAAAGCCGGAACCGTGGCCATGCTCGGGACGCGGGGCTTGCTGGTAAGGATCATCTGGGGATTCGGAATCGCGGCCGTGGTGGCCATCGGCCTATTGGCTTTCTGGCCGGCGAGGAGCGCTTCGGGATAATCCACGTCGCCATCACACGGGTGTGATCCAGGTTGAATTCAGCGGGTGACTGCCGCGATGGTGCGGGCTTTCAGCCCTCAGCGTGTGTGGGGGGAAGGAACCTGGGGTTGTCACCCCAGGCTGGGCTGGTGTTGGGCCTTTGGCCCGCGGACTCCCAAGCCGCTGGTGAAACCCCTAAGGATCTCGGCTCCCTCGTTCAAGCCACGTTTGTTACTTCTTGAGTTGGGTGACGCGTTGGGCCTGAGCACCAACGGTGCGTCCCATCTCAGCCTGGGGTGACAACCCCAGGGAAGGATCCCCCTACCTCCAAGGGCTGAAAGCCCGGCCCCCACCTGACGCAAGGTCTTGCATTTTCAGCTGACATTTTCGATGGTCAGCCACATCTCAACGCATATGGACTTTCGATATCTGCTCCGAGCTTCATCCGCCATCGTTCTCCTGGCGGTCCTGCGCCTTCCCGTGCTGGCTCAGCCGTTCCCCGGCACTCAGCTTCTCAATATGGAGGGCGATCTCGCCGCCCAGATGGTCAGCGGAATTGATACCTACCTCGACGCCGTGCTGGCCGAAGCACCCAAAACCCGCACGGTGCACTGGGCCCGCGACCTGAGCTCGGCCGAGGCCTATACCAAGTCCATCACCACCAACCGTCAGCGCTTGGCCACCCTGCTCGGCGTGGTGGATAAACGCGATCCCGTAGTCCTGCGCTCCACCGCTCCGCTCTCCGCCAACACCCCGGCAAACCCGGCTGAGATCGGACGCGGCAAGGGCTTCAAAGTCCTGTCGGTCTCGTGGAATGTGTTCCGTGGAGTGGAGGCCGACGGACTGCTGCTGCTGCCGGATGGCGAGATCAAGGCATCGGTCGTCGCCCTGCCCGATTGTGATTGGACTCCGGAGCAGCTCGTGGGACTTCAGCCCGGGGTTCCCGCCGCCGCCCAGTTCGCTCGCAAACTAGCCGAGGACGGCTGCCGCGTGATCATCCCCTGCCTGGTCGACCGCTCGGATACCCACAGCGGCCTGCCAGGGGTCAGAAAGCTGAAGCAGTCGCAACGGGAAGTTCTCTGGCGGGCATCCTATGAAATGGGACGCACGATCCAAGGCTACGAAGTGCAGAAGGTGCTGGCGGCCGTGGACTGGCTTGCCTCACAGCCCAAGGCAGCTGGGAGTAAGTCTCAGATCGCCGTGGTGGGCTATGGCGAGGGCGGTCTTATTGCCTGCTTCGCCGGCGCTCTGGATCCACGCATCGACCTTACCGCAGTGAGCGGGTATCATATCAACCCCAACCTCCACGATGAACCGATCTACCGCAATATATGGGCCATCACGGAGGAATTCGGGGCCGGAGAGCTGGTCGGTCTGATCGCGCCTCGAACGCTCGTCTGGGAGAACGGCCAGTTCCCCGAGACGGAGTATCCCAAACCCGGCCAACCTCATAACGGTGCCGCTCCGGGAACACTGGGGCGTCCCAACCCGGAGGTCGCCCGACGCGTGCTGGATGAAGCCCGAAGCTGGCTGAAGGACGTCCCTGGAGTGGATCGCTGGAAACTGGTCGGTGGCCAACCCGAGGACATTTTCAACATCGAAACGCTCTCCACCATCGCGGAGCGACTCGAACTCAGCGGTGCCAGCGGGACTTCGATCGCACCCGTCTCGACCGTGCATCCCGCCCCGGACCATGCTCAGCGCTCCCTTCGCCAGTATTCCCAGATTCTTGAGGACACGCAGTGGCTCATGCGCGAGGGGGAATACACTCGTGCCGCGTTCTGGAAGCAGGCTGACCGCAAAAATGCCACCACCTTCGCCGAGAGCACGAAATGGTATCGGGATTACTTCCTCAATGAAATCGTAGGCCCCATTCCCGCGGCTTCCGTGCCCGCCAACCCGCGATCTCGCAAAGTTTCGGAAACCGACAAAATCACCTGCTATGAGGTGGTTCTGGATGTCCACCCGCATGTCTTCGCCTACGGAATTTTAGTGGTGCCCAAGGGCATCAAGCCCGGCGAGAAGCGTCCGTTGGTGGTCTGTCAGCACGGGCTCGAAGGACGCCCCCGTGACGTGGCGGATCCCAAGGTCGACCACCCCGCCTACCACACCTATGCCTGCCGCCTGGCCGAACGTGGCTTCATCACGTTTGCGCCCCAGAACTGCTACATCGGGGAGAATCGCTTCCGTCAGGTCCTGCGCAAAGCACAGCCACTCAAACTCACTCTCTGGTCCTTTATCATGCGTCAGCATGAAGTGATTCTGGACTGGCTGGCTGCCCAGCCCTTCGTGGATCCAGCCCGCATGGCCTTCTACGGACTCAGCTATGGCGGGAAAACTGCCATGCGCATCCCAACCCTGCTGGATAAGTACTGCCTCAGCATTTGCTCCGCGGATTACAACGAATGGATTTGGAAGAATACCTCGGCCCGCTCCAGCTATTGCTATCTCTATTGGGGCGAGTACGACATGGTGGAGTTCAACCTGGGAAACACCTTCAACTACGCCGAGCTCAGCTGGCTGATGATCCCCCGGCCATTCATGGTGGAACGCGGTCACGACGATGGTGTCGCGCCGGATGAATGGGTGGCTTACGAATTCGCCAAGACGAAGCGTCAATATGTGAAGCTGGGCCTGGGCGACAAAGCCGAGATTGAGTTCTTCGACGGCCCGCACACGATTAACGGCAAAGGCACTTTCGATTTTCTGCACAAGCACCTGAATTGGCCGAAACCCAAGTAGCGTTCTAGATCCGACAGCCTCTCCATGAGGCCGGGACCAAATCCGAGCAAGAGTTTTGCCCACGGATCACGCGGAGCACACGGAGTCGGAGTGCATTCAGAAGAACAGTAGCGTCAGTCGGCCCGGCCGTTGCAAGTCCCTCTTCAGGTCCGTGTGGTCCGCGTCGTCCGCGGGCAAGACGTCCCCACTCCCATTTCCGAGGACCCATTGTCTTTTTGACTTTGCACTGGATCCGAAACCCGACAAGGAGCACTCTTTGATCACACACAGACCTGACTCAGCTCGATACCCGTTCTGCTGTCTGGTTCTTCAGGCTGAGCGTCATCTGACTGGTGGCTCCGATGAAAGCGGTTGGCACGACATTCATTTTTCTCGGTTGCACCCTCTCCATGGTCGCGGCGGGGTTGAACAACACGCCCACCCAACCAGCTGCGCAAACACCGCTGTGGTCACTGACCCCACTTCAGAAGCCAGCCGTCCCCGCAGGTGAAGCCAATCCTCTGGACGCCTTCATCCAGACCAAACTCAGACAGCACGGCCTCAGTCCCGCCCCCGCAGCCGCCCCGCGGGCTCTCATCCGCCGGCTCAGCTACGATCTCACCGGACTTCCTCCCCAGCCCGAGGAAATCGCTTCCTTCGAATCCGACCCATCGTTCCAAGCCTATCAAATGCTTGTCGATCGATGGCTCGCGTCGCCTCGCTATGGGGAGCAGTGGGCCCGACATTGGCTCGACGTGGCGAACTACGCCGATACCCACGGGAATGATCACGACTACGCCCGCCCCCAAGCCTGGCCTTATCGCGATTACGTCATTCAATCGCTCAATGCCGACAAGCCCTACGACCGGTTCGTGCAGGAGCAGGTCGCGGGAGATGTTCTCTTTCCCAACGATCCCGCAGCGACCGTGGCCCTGGGATTTGTCGCGGCGGGTCCGTGGGATCACACCCTCATGGTCACCGTGCGCGAAGACACCGTGGATCACCAGATGGCCCAGTATCTGGACCGAGACAATATGGTGAGCACGGTGATCGGGACCTTCCAAAGCCTGACAATCCATTGTGCCCGGTGCCACGATCACAAGTTCGATCCCATCACCCAACACGAATACTACTCGCTGCAGGCGGTGTTTGCCGGAGTCGATCGGGCCAACCGACCTTTCGATCCTGACACCGCCATTCACGCCTCTCGGCAACGACTGCTGGCCGAGCAGCGGTCGCTGAAAAGGCGCGATGCCTCCGCGCTCGCCGCGATCCGTTCCCCCGAGACCCAATCCAAGGTGGTCGAGTGGGCTGCTCAGCAGTCGCGTCGGGAAAAGGCATGGACGCCACTGCGTCTAGAGAATGCCATCTCCACGGGAGGAGCTTCATTGACACGACAACCCGATGACAGCTGGCTGGCCAGCGGCAAACGTCCCGATCGTGACACCTACATTCTCACCACGAGGACAACAGCAAGACGCCCTCGAGCCCTGCGACTGCAAGTGCTGCCCGACGACAGTCTCCCCCAGCGCGGACCAGGCCGCTGGGATAACGGGAACCTCCATCTCAGTGAGATCAAGGCCTTTGTCTCAGTGCCCAACTCAGGTGAAGCGGCTCGGCCCATCGTCTTCAGCAAGGCCATCTCCGATTACGATGAAGGACCGACCATCTCCATCGCTCAGGCGATCGATGGTAAGAACGAGACTCACTGGGGAGTGCATCCCCGCTACGGCCAGCCTCACGAAGCCGTCTTTGAGATCAAAGACCCCACCCTCCTAGTGGACGGATCGCTCCTTACCGTGCTGCTGGAACATCAGGGTGGCGCGCCCGGCCATGGCATTGGAAGATTCCGGCTCTCGCTGAGCGATGAGTCGCCCGCCACGGCCTCGCTCCCCCCGCTGGCGGCGGAATGGACCGCGCTTCTGGCCACGCCCCCCGGACAGCGAACTCCTCAGCAGGCGCAAGATCTTGCGCTCTTCTTCCTCCAGCGTGAGAACGAAAATGCCCTGGCGGCTCTCCCGACACCGCAATCGGTCTACGCTATCACCCATGACTTTCCGCCGGATGGCGACAACTTCAAGCCCGCGATCCATCCACGACCCGTGCATGTGCTGGCGCGTGGGGAACTGAGCAAGCCGGGCGTCCGGGTCCATCCGGGCACCCTGAGCTGCGTCCCTGAACTCTCCCCCGATCTTTCTGTGTCGGAAAGCGCCGAAGAATCTGCCCGAAGAGCAGCCTTGGCGCGCTGGCTGGTCGATGACCGCAACGTGCTGACCTGGCGGAGCATCGTCAACCGCGTCTGGTCGTGGCACTTTGGCCGCGGCCTCTGTGACACTCCGAATGATTTTGGCAAGATGGGCGGATCGCCCAGCCATCCGGAGCTGCTCGATTGGCTGGCGATCTGGTTTCGTGACGAAGCCCAGGGCTCCCTAAAAGCGCTCCACCGTCTCATCCTGACCAGCGAAACCTGGCGGCAATCCACTCTGGCCGATCACGGATCTTCGCTCGATGCTGACAACCGACTGCTCTGGCGACAGAATCGCACCCGTCTCTCCGCCGAACAGGTGCGCGACACAGTGCTCGACCTCGCCGGCCGGCTCGACCTCACCATGGGTGGTCCCGCAGTCGTCCAGTTTGTCTCTCGAGGCGACGCCACCTTCATGTCCGGGGGCAATCCGGCATTCTTGGACTACGAGCACTTCGACCCCGATGCTGGCGCCGCCCGTCGTCGCGCCGTCTACCGCTTCCTTTTCCGTACCGTACCGGACCCCCTGATGGATGCTCTGGATTGCCCGGACGGAAGCACCCCGACCCCCGTTCGTAGCGCCTCCAGCACCGCGCAGCAGGCCTTCGCCTTGCTCAGCGACCCTTTCCTGATTCGACAGAGTCAACATATCGCCGATCGCTTGGGTCATCGGTCAAAGTCTCCCGATCAGCAGGCTGAAGCAGCATTCCAGGCCATCCTGCTCAGACCGCCCAGCGAGCCGGAACGGAGGCGGTTCGCCGGCTATGTTCGTCAGCACGGACTGGCCAACGCCTGCCAACTGCTGCTGAACAGCAACGAATTCTTGTTTCTGGACTAAGCATGCACACCTCACAGACCAGACGGGACTTTCTGGGAACCATCGGGAGCGGCCTGGGCAGCATCGCTCTGGGATCCCTGCTTCAACGGGACGCCACCGCGGCCACTCCGCCGCCCCACCTGCCCAAGGCCAAGCGAATCATTCAGCTCTTCATGAATGGCGGCGCGAGCCAGTGTGACCTTTTCGATCACAAGCCCCAGCTGATAGCTCGCCACGGTCAGAAGTTCGACCCGGGCGCAGGCGCACGCGTCGAAGCCAGCGTGAGCGTCCCGGGAGCGGTCATGAAAAGCCCCTTCGAGTGGGCTCAACATGGACAATGCGGACGCTGGGTCAGCTCCGCCTTGCCCCATCTGGCGAGGCATGTCGACGACATGGCGTTCCTGATGGCGATGCAGTCCAAGTCCAATGTGCACGGTCCGGCGGCCTATCTCCAAACCAGCGGGTTCTCACTTCCGGGATTCCCTTGCGCTGGGGCCTGGATCTCCTATGCCTTGGGAAGCCTCTCGGAAAACGTACCCGCCTTCGTGGCCTTGCCTGACGCACGAGGCCTACCCTACAACGGCCGGAGCGCGTTCACCTCCGGGTTTCTCCCAGCCAACCACCAGGGAACCATCATCCACGCTTCCTCGGCACAGCCGATGACCCATCTTCGAGCGCCCGGAGGAGCGGCTCATATCTCGGCTCAGAGCCGAAGTGATGGTCTTGAGATCCTCCGTGAGCTCAATGCCGCCCATGCCGAAAGCCGTCCTGGAGATTCCCGACTGAACGCCCGCATGCAGAGCTACGAGCTGGCCGCCCGACTACAGCTCTCGGCCCCCGAGCTTCTGAACCTGGCCGGCGAGTCCGAAGCCACCAAGCGGCTCTACGGTCTCGATCTGCCCGCGACGTCCGACTTCGGAAAACGCTGCTTGCTCGGACGTCGCTTGCTCGAACATGGCGTGCGGTTTGTCCAAGTCTGGAGCGGACATGGTGGTGGTTCCGACAACTGGGACAATCATGGGGACATCCCGCGCGAGCTGGGTGCCGCCGCACGCAGCATGGATCAGCCCGCCGCCGCGCTCCTCATGGATCTCAAGGCTCGAGGCATGCTCGAGGACACTCTCCTGGTTTGGACCACGGAATTCGGGCGAATGCCGTTCAGCCAGGGAAGCACCGGGCGCGACCACAACGGCGGCACCTTCGTCTCCTGGCTCGCCGGAGCGGGAATCAAACCGGGCGCTTCCGTCGGCGAGAGCGATGAGTGGTCGTGGAAAGCCGCCTCCGGGATCGTCACTACCTACGATTTCCACGCGACCCTCCTTCACCTCCTCGGAATCAACCACGAAGCCCTATTCTTCCGGCATAGCGGGATCGACCGTCGACTTACCGATGTCCATGGACACGTCGTGCGTGAAGTCCTGGCCTAGCAGCCTGTCGGACTTGTCCCGACCGGACGTAAGTCCGGCTCTGGAGCCCGATAGTGCTGAGTTATCTTTTAGGAATCGTCGCGACAGGCTGCTAGATATTTTTCCTGCGGAAAAGAGCCGATTCGCTGTTGGTATGCTTGAAGCTGGAGCGGGGCAACGCCGTCGAGTTTTGCCTGGGTCCCCGCTTCCTCAATCTTGATCACGACACACCACTTCTTTTGCCTCCCCAGCACGGCCTACAACCTCAAGAGACTGCACCGGATGGTGAGGGCGGTCTGAAAAGCAAGCGGAGCGGGATGAATGGAGGCAAAACAGATCGATTCTGGGCAGTCAGACTGAATTTCCAAAAAATCCGGCAGCCGGATTTTAAATTTTAGCAGGCCGACTAACCCCCCCATCCTTATTGACTTCGTCAGATACTTTTTCGCACTCGCCATTCTCAGCACGACTGGCTATAGAGTTTTACTAATTTATGTTCAAGCCGCTTCCCCCGGCCGACGAGACATCGCGCCTTGAGACGATGCGGCGTTATGATTTCCCCACCGATCTTCCGGATCCGGGCTTGGACGATCTCACGGCGTTGGCCGCCCAGATATGCGGCACCCCAATCTCCCTCGTGAGCCTGGTCGGTGAGCAGGAACAGTTTTTCCGATCGAAGGTCGGCACGGCCCTGACGCAAACGGCGCGGGACATCTCGTTTTGCGGACACGCCATCCTACAATCCGAGCTCTTCGTGGTGCCCGATGCTCTCCACGATGAGCGATTTGCCAATAACCCGCTCGTGACAGGCGAGCCACGAATCCGATTTTATGCCGGGGCTCCGCTTCAATCTCCTGAAGGTCATGCGATCGGGGCTCTTTGCGTGATCGATCGGACGCCGCGGCAGCTTACTGCTTCCCAACTGGAAGGGCTCCGGGTTCTTGGCCGGCAAGTTATGTCCGTGCTGGAGCTCCATCGCAAGGCTCGCGAGCTCGCTGCCAGTCGGGAGCAGCTCAACTACGCCATGGACGCCACGCTCGACGGACTTTGGGACTGGGATATCCCTTCCGGAAGCGTGCACTTCAGCGCGCAATGGGCCAGGCTATTGGGATACTCGGTGGAGGAAATCCCCCAGCGGGTGGAGTTCTTCTTCACCGTGCTCCATCCCGACGACGTTCAGCGCATCCAACAGGTGCTCGAAGATCACCTTTCCGGAAAGACGCCGGTGAAGCAGGATGAGGTTCGGCTCCGCCACAAGTCCGGAGAGTTCCGCTGGTTTCTGGATCGAGGCAAGGTGGTGGTGCGGGACGCGAACGGAAAGCCGCTTCGCATGGTCGGAACCATCACCGACATCACCGCCCGCAAGCGCGCCGAGGCCGCCCTTCAGGAAAGCGAACGCGAACTCCGGCAGTCGCAGAAAATGGAAGCCATAGGCCAGTTGGCGGGGGGCGTCGCTCACGATTTCAACAACATCCTGGCGGCGATCCTCGGAAATGCGGAACTAGCCATGACCGAAGTGCCGCGCCTGCATCCGGCCTACGAAAATCTAGCGGGCATCAAGGCGGCTAGCGCGCGAGCCAAAAGTCTGATTCAGCAGATTCTCACCTTCAGCCGCCAACAACCCCAGGACCGCCAGGTGATTGGCCTGGCGCCCATCGTCCAGGAAACCGTCCGGTTTCTGAGGGCAACCATTCCGGCCACGGTCGAGTTGCTCAGTTCCATCGACGACTCGGCGCCCCCTGTGGTGGCGGATCCCACCCAGATCCATCAGGTGCTGGCGAACTTGGTCACGAACGCCTGGCATGCGCTCGGAGATCAGCTCGGATGCATCGAGATTAAACTCAAGCCGGTCATGGTTTCCGCGGGCAGCCCTGAGCGGATCGAGGGGTTGCGTCCAGGTCTGTTTGCCTGCCTATCCGTGCGCGACACCGGCAAGGGAATGGATGCCACCACTCTCAGCCGTATTTTCGATCCGTTCTTCACCACCAAACAACCCGGCCAGGGGACAGGTCTCGGCCTCTCCGTCGTGCACGGCATCGTGCACGATCACGATGGATCCATCACGGTGGCGAGCCAACCCGGGCGGGGAGCGCTGTTCAGAGTTTTTCTCCCCGCCGCGATCAACACCGAAGAAGCGGTCGCCGCGAGTTCCGCCGAGCCCATCCGAGGAAATGGACTGCGGGTGCTGTATGTGGACGACGAAAGCAGCCTCGTGAGTCTGGCGAAACGGATGCTCGAGCGTCTCGGATATCAAGTCGACGGCTTTACGAGCCCACACGAAGCGATGAACGTATTCCGGAGCGCACCTGAACGGTTCGACGCCGTTATCACCGATCAGAACATGCCGGGTATGTCCGGCTTCCAGACGGCGTCGAGCATCTTGGAGATCCGACCGGATATTCCCGTCCTACTCTGCTCCGGCCGCGTTACCGACGAACTCAGACACCGCGCGCGACTCGCCGGAATCCGCGACGTGCTGCACAAGCCCAACACAATTGAAGAGCTCAGCCAGGCACTGCACCGAGCCACCGCCTTGGTCGCGGTATCAGACGCCAAGGCTTGACCCCCGGAGTGATCGCATGCTGCCTCCCATCCCCGTCGGCTGGCGCTCCCTGCTCCAGAACGAAACAACCAAACCCAGCTACCAGGCACTCGATGCCTTCCTTGCTCGAGAACTTGCCGCCGGAAAGGCGCTGCTACCACCGCGGGAAGACATCTTCCGGGCGCTGGAGCTCACGTCGTTTGACGACGTGAAGGTTGTTTTGTTGGGCCAGGATCCCTACCCCACTCCTGGCTACGCTCATGGGTTGTGCTTTTCCGTGAAGCCGGAAGTCCGACCGCTGCCGGGATCGTTGAGAAACATCTACAAAGAGCTGCATTCGGATTTGGGATGTGCCATCCCGCAACACGGCCATTTGGAGACGTGGGCGAAGCAGGGAATCCTGATGCTCAACACGGTTCTCACTCTCGAGGCAAGGCAGCCGAACTCCCATCAACGCCAAGGCTGGGAACTCTTCACCGATAGGATCCTGGAGCTCGTAGCCGCCAAGCCAACCCGGGTAGTTTTCCTGCTCTGGGGGGCCTCAGCCCAAAAAAAGGCGCAGCTGATCACACAAACCCAACATCGCGTGATCAGCTGTGCGCATCCATCGCCGTTGTCCGCTCGCAAGTTTTTCGGCTGCCGCTGCTTTTCCCGCACCAACCACTATCTGGAAGATGCGGGATTGAGGCCGATCGACTGGCAGATCCCGGAGCTCTAAACCTAAAACCTAGCCCGAATCCTCAGGAACCGGGTGCGACCGTTGGCTCCCAACGGAACGGCTTCCCGGAGAGTAATCGCTGTGGATCCATCGGGTAGCACCAGGTGAGGGGTGACTTCGAGTAGAGATTCAAGCGACCAAGCCGTGAGGTCGCTCGACGCATCGATACTCACCGTCACTCCTGGACGCTGCAAGTAGGAGAGGGCGAAGTACCGCGCCCCCTCGTGCTCCACCGTTCCGGCCAACACCACCCCTTTGGAAGATGCGACGTTGGGCGACGAGCCCAGGATATATTCCAGGATGTTGGACTGCCCATCGGCATCCGCATCGGCATCCGGCGCCGACGTCACCGCATAAGTGGGATCGGCCGGATCGAAGTAATTCCGCAGCCAGGACGCCCAGTCCTGAGGGAATACATTCGAGTGTCCAGGAGTGGCGGGTCCGACACGCCAACGCAGTCCTTCACCCTGGTCCGCGGTTCCCAGGCCCGTAGGATAGGAGATGGATAGCCCAGTGCCGTTCGCACCCAGCGGCCAGGGAGCCTCGTCATCATAGCGGAACTCTCGCAGGGGAACTCCCCCGCCGTACGCCAGCTTTAACGGCTCGCCGCCACTGTCCAGCCGCGAGCTGGAGAACTCTCCAACCACCGGAAGACCCTTGCCATATCGCAACTCAAAAGCCGCCTTACTGCGGACCACCAAACAATGGGCGCCAGGTGCCAAACGTGTTCCAGCGGCAATATCCACTTCCACCCCCCTGGTAAAGCGGACATCCGTCAGATCCAGAGTGAGTGCCGAGCTCAGATTCGCCAGCTCGATGTATTCAAAATCTTGCGAGCCCCATCCGGCTAGCGCCTCGGCCGGTGTTTCAGACGCGGGATCATACATGATCTCCGAGATCACCAAATGATCGAGCAACGGCTGAATACTCGGAGGCGTCGTGAGAAACTCCACCGGAGCGGACCAGTGACTCCATCGCCCGGTATTATCCTGATGACGCACCCGGACGCGATAGTGACGGTTCTCACGAGCCGCGCTGGCTGGAATGCTGATGGCCGGATCGAACGCGGTGATAACAGGAGACTTCCAACGATGCTCGTACTCCCAAGCCAACTCGGCCGGGACCGGCGGCACGGGATAAATTCCGCCCAGGGTCAAGTCGAAGCGCATGTCGGAGCTGTTGGTTGAGAACTGGTGCACCTCCACTGCGATGGTGTTGGCCCCCACCGCGAGCGCGCTCACCGGCAATACGAATGGAAAGTACGTGGTCTCGTTCGCGCCATTCTGGTCTGAACTCGCGCGAGTGGTAAACAGGATCGGCGCTGGGGCTGCCGGTAACCCAGTGCGGAAAACCTCCTGTCCGTTGAGATAGACCACCGCCCCATCATCCCGGCGAACTCCCAGCCGGAAGCCGGTGAACCGTTCCGGCTCCGTGACGGTGAATTGCTTGCGGTAATAATAAGTCAGGTGCCGATTCGAAGTGCTGGGACCAAACGAGTTGGTCGTACCCAACCCAGCCTCGCCGTAACCAAAGTCACCGTTGCCCACACCCCAGGCCGAGTCATCGTAGCCAGGTTGCCGCCATTCGGTCCCACGATCGATGCCGCGGTCGTCGAATTTCCAAGTGGACTTTGCGGCGATAATGGGTTCGTCGTCCGGCTGGATCACATTCGGCTGATACTCCGCCAAGCGCCATTCCATGGCTCCGAACGTGTCTCCGCCCTGAGGATCCGCAAAGACGGAGGAGGTAAAGGCCAGCCCGTTGGCCGGATACCCGGATGCCCCGGAATAGCTAATGACGGGCGTCGCCGGGATGGCGGCGTCGGTCTGCAACCAATCCAGGTAGGCGTCGCGTCCCTGCTGACCCGATAGGCCGCTATCCTTCGAGGCGGTCTCGGACGGATCGTCTCCGCCCTCCCAGGTACCCCCGATAAAAGCGAACTTCTTCATGTCAGCCACCTTGGTAGCGAAGGCGGGGTCGGATTGGGAACCCGCGGCTGCGGGCGCACCCGTCCAGCGATCCCGATCGGCGAGCTGAAACGGAGCGATCATGACCTGAAAGCGATCCAGCATCGGCTCGATTTGATCGCGCTGCCACACCAGGTCGCGGAACTCCCGCACCACGTTGCGGTAATCACGCACGAACTCAGGCTTGTTCGAGGAGATCACCGCGGCCTTCGTGAAGTCCTCCCCGCCGTTCCAATTCGGACCCCAGCTGGTGTCGGAGTCCCACGGAAGCGTGACCAGCTTCCCCAGGGGGTTCTGGGCGTCCGGCTGGAAGTACCAGGCTCGGTTCTTGAGATGTTCGCCCGTGTTCGGAGCGACGTCATAATGGCGGACCGCGTCCACCACCGTGTGATACCGATACCACGCCGGAAAATCGACATGGGTGTTCAACCATTCGGTCGTCCGTTGGGGTCTCAGATTATTCAGAATGTTATAGAAGTCCGAAGCATCGGTGACGCTGTCCGGCGCCTGGTATCGCTGCACTTCCTTGCCGTTAAGAATATAGCTGTTCAGTTTGTAAATGTTTCCCGCCGGCAGCTTCCGAGCTCTCAGGAAGCGGGAATCATAGTCCTCCAGGCCCAGCATCAGGCCGAAGAAGTCTCCCAGATGCTGTCCATTCACACCGGCAGGCGCTTCCTCCGGCCCGTCGACCACGCGGAAATGAAACCAATGCGCCCCCGGGGAAGGAACCCCAAAGATTCTCCAAAGATACGAGTTAGCCACCTCATGCAAACCCAGGTTGGGGCCGCCGCGGGCGCTCATTTTGTGGGAATTCAATGTCCGCCACTTCTCGGGATACGGAGCGCCCTCGACATCATGAAACTGGGCGTAGTGGCCACGGTTGAACCGAAATCGGAAACTGCGCTTGCCTGCCCCGCCGTAACGGTCGTTCCGCTGACGCAGACGATAGCGGATGTGGTCATACACCTCGCCATTGTAGACAAACGTGCCATTCCAGTTGAACGCCTCGCGGGATTCAAAATTGTCGGAAGGAATCTGGTCGCTGCCATTGTAGGCCATGCACTTGATCAGATCATTGGCATCGGTGATCAACGAATAAGCTGGCACCGACGACATTACCTCCTTGGAGTGCACATACCCAGGGGTGCCAGTGACCGAGCGTGTCGCGGCCACATAGTCGGGGATTCCATTATAAACATAGGCCGCAAAGTTCAAGGCGGGGTCATCGGCATACGGCACACGCACAGCGCTGCCCAAGCCATCGGTGGCCGTGATCCGGTAACGAATCAGAGCGCGATTGACCTGACCGGGGACGATAGCGGTGAACACCGAGTCCCCGGCGAACGCGTCCCCCGCGGCGCCGGTGTCGACCATGGCAACGGTAACCCAGTTGGTGGAGGCTTCGAATAGCGGGTTCGGAATGCGCGGGGCGGATGGATTGGCCGTGACTTGGGCCGGGGTGAGCGCGAGATGTGAGGAGATATAGCTCCCAGGGAGCACGATCTGGTAGTGAAGCTCCACCTTGCCCACGGCCTGCGGGTCGGTGATCTTGGCGGTGATGGTTAGAGGCTGCTGGGCCGCCGGAACCTTCGGGAGGTGTTCCACCTGGCGAATCTGGGGCGCGGCATTCTCGGTGAACACGCTGTTCCGAAGCCCAGGCGTGGGCGCTCCCAACGAAGAACGCCAACTGCCGGCCAGTTGATTGTCGAGACGCGGGTGCTGAAGCTCCATTGAACTTCCTTCTCCAGCCGCAGCGATTGGCCAGGGAAACTCCGTTCGATACTCCACCTCGTCGATCACGACTCCCGCCGTGTTCCGCAGAGTGACCAGCTCACCCTCGGAGGCGAGCGCGCCCAGATAGGGCCCCACCACGGGCAACGGCGTTCCAGCGCCGGAGGAGGGTTCAAGGTGCAGGAAGGGATCGGCAAAGAAGCCATGATCGTTGGCATTGTTATTGTCGGAGTTGCCAATCACCAGCGTCAGAAACCGGGCATCACGGCCGATCGAAAGATCGATGACCTGTTCGTTGCCCGCGATGTTGGTGTGTCGGAACATCTCCGTCCCATCCACCAGCACGATAGCCGTCAGTTTGCCGCCGGCCTGCATCCGGGACTCCGCCGCCACGGCGGTGAACGCGGTGACTTGCAGTCCCCCGCGGGAGGCCTCGATCGCGTCCAGATCGAAAGTGATGCCCTTCTGCGCCATTCCGGAGAGCAAGGAATGCGTCAGGGTCTCCTCCAAGTATCGCGGAAGATAATATCCCCCCGAGTTGTTCACCTTGGAGGGATCGCCAATCAACCCGCCGCCGTTCACCCAAAAGCCAGGGGAAGGATCGCCGTCACCCGACTTGAGAGCCGCTTTGACCCCGGTGCTCGTGATGACCTGCCCATCGGCCAGAGTGCCGTTCGGAACGAAAACGCCGTCGATGAGGGGATGCGCCACCGGGTAATAATCTCCCGGTGCGGTGGGAGCATGGTCGCCCGCCCCAGGCCCTGAGACTTCCAAACCGGAGGCTGCATCGATGCCGCGGTCGGCCGGCACCCCGGGCCGAGAGCCATCGCCACCGCCCACCACATCCGCCAGGTCAACCACCTCCGTGGCCGCCAGCCGGTTCTCGTTCATGAGGGTCACGATCGACGCTCCTGGCAGAGCGCCTCGAATCACCCACAATTCATCCATCAACCCATTAAAGGACTCGTTATTGACCTGGTTGCGTCCGATGTGCCACGGACGGGCGTTTTCCACCATCTTGAGCTCCGTCGGCATTTTTCCGACGATTCCCTTATAGACCAGTTCCCCGTTGACGTAGATCCGGCCCACCTGTGACTCGCGATCCCAGACCGCCGCGACATGCTGCCAGGCGTTGGAGCTAACCACTCCGCCAGAGCCGGTCCAGACCGGCTGAGTGGCCGGCATGGCGGCGGCGAACCGATGCGACATCTTGGCAGCGGTGTCGACACTGAAGAGGAACGCCTGCGGAGCCAGGTTGTCCGCCAGAATGGGGTTCGAGCTTCGATCCTCGGGCCTGACCCAGGCCGCGATGGTGTAGCTGCCCGACCACAAGGCATCCAGGTGCGGAATCGTGAGGTAACTCCCCGAAACGCCGTCGATGCTCACCCCGCTGCCGCCGAACTTGCCTTCGGCGTTCTGGTTCACCCCTCCGCTGGCCACCGCAGTCTTAGACTCACCCGCGGCATTCGGGATTAGAGTCGAGTCTGCCGCCGTGTCGCCCGCAGTCTCGTCGAAGCTCCAATGCGCGATCACCTCCGCTTGCTTGCTCGGACCAAAGGCCTGGTTGAAGCCTTTCAAGTCCTCCGACACCACCAAGTAGCCTCCGGGCGGAATCACGGTGCCGGCCGGGATCGTGTAGTCGATCCCATCCGTAAAACGCCATCCACCCACGTCCACCGCCTGCGAACCATCGTTGAACAGCTCGATGAACTCCGAATGCAAGGGATTAGGATCAGAGTCGCAATGGATCTCGTTGATGACCACCCCGGCGAAGGACGTCGCCGACACGAGTACAAGCAAGGAGGATAGGAAAGACTTCATGAATTAGGAGCTCGGGTTTGTTCTAGGGTAACCTACCCTACCCGGGGCCAAACTGGCAAGCTTGGATCCGCCTCACCCTCACAGGGGGTGTGATTAGAAGTGGGTGAGATTCAGATTGAATTCCGCGTGTAGGCCCCCGCGATGGTGCGGGCTTTCAGCCCTCGGCGTGGGTGGGGATGGCCACCTGGGGTTGGCACCCCAGGCTGGGATGGTGCTGGGCCTTTGGCCCGTGGAGTCTAACCCCACTGGTGGAGCCCCTACGGATCTGGGCTCACTCGTCTAAGCTGGGTTGCATCGGTCCAGTGAATCGTTGCCCTTGAGCGCCAACGGTGCGTCCCATCCCAGCCTGGGGTACCAACCCC
>JAEUHE010000044.1 GCA_016793885.1 Verrucomicrobiales bacterium | reverse complement strand
TGAAGCCCCACAGGGTTCGCAACCCACGATGGGGTTGTGGATTCTATGGCGTTTTCCAGGGTAGCTCGTTCCTCCCAACCCTGGGCTTTGAGGCGCAATCCCGTTGGGATAGGGAGGAAGCCCTCCGAACTTGTGGGTAATACTCAGGGCACGACACCGCTTTTCCTTCACGCCACCTCAACCCATCCGAGGCACCCCTTCACATAGGGCGTCCCCTCAGCCTCTCCGTCGCGTGCAGGAAAAGCGGAGACATGTCTCCGCACTCCATAGTGCCACTCCACATTGCACGTCGTCCGGGAAAATCAGCGCCCCATAGGCGTCATGGAGCTCGCCACCCCTCACGGCAAATCCTTCACCCGCAAATTCCGATGCCGCACCGTCTTTCCATCGTTGTAGTTCTGCAACCCGATGTAACCCGAGGCCGACCGCTGCTTTCGATCAGTCCACGTGTTCACCAACTGCCCGTTGATGCGCACAGCATAGTTGTGCCCCACACACGTCAACTCGTACTGATTCCACTGGCCAGGGGGCTTGACTGGCACTGCCACCGGCGCCTGAAACGGGTAGAAGGATCCAGTTGCCCACGTCGGCTGTTCGGGCTTCGGATCGCCAATCTCCAATTCGTGCCCTCGATTGACTGCCACCCACGGATCGCTTCCCGGATTGGGAAAACGGACAAACACCCCGGAGTCCGCCATGGGCTGTTCCTGGATCCACTCACCACGCAAAACAAAATTGGTAAAGGCGCGATTCGTCATCCACCACAATCCCATGCCTCCCTCGCCGGTAGCGATACCATCAACGATGGTGAACTTTCCCGGACCGCTCTGGGCCCATCCAGCATCGGCCGACTTACCCAGCAAGGGAACAAATCCCGTCTCCTCATCCTGATGCGGGGGCACCCAGGACAAAAACTCATCGGGAAGGCGATCCAGCGGGCGTGTCTGAATGTTCCGGAAATAGACTTCGGCAGCTTCGGACTGGAGCTGGATCTTGCCCGCATGCATGGGAATTTCCCGACCCTGGTCCCGATAGCGAGGATTCGTGATCACCAGATTCACCTTTCCATTCAACAAATGGATGCCCACGTTCCCCCACGCCACCACTTCGCAAACATTCCACTCGCCAAACGCCTTCTCGTAATCCACCGAGGGAGTGATTCCATCATACCACGGCACCGTCGTTCGCGGGAAACCCGGCTGATAGACGAAACACGTTTCGCCGTCCGCCTCGCCTCGGTAGGGAACCCACGGAGCCTTGTCCAACACCAGTTTCACCGCTTCAACGTCGCAATACACGCCAGCCACACTCCACCACTGGCCCACGCCTTTCTCCATGATGTTGCATTCCACCGAACGCATCCAGGCGTCGCTGCCGGCCCCGTGAGGTCCGATGCACCAATAGAGTAGACCGGTATCACGGTAGTGCCGGGGTCCATTTCGAGGTGCCCACTTCCGTGGGCCCCATTTGTATTCCAACCGAATGTGAACATTGTCGAAGGAGTCAGCCGTGGTGATGGCACCATAGACTTCCCCAGACACATGAATTGCCGGAGCCCCATCCACTTGAGAGATCGTAAATACATTCCGCGGATCATTGTTCACTCCGAGAGGAGTTCGGCTCCCAGGCAGCGGCGCCAAGTACTTTTCCCATCCCGTGAAATCCTGGCCATTGAACAGGGACTTCCACCCCGCCGGCGAAGCCTCGGCTGCCGACGTCGGGAGGGTGCCCAAGCAAAGCAATCCAACAAAACCGATCCAACGCACAGTTAGCAGGAGAGTGGACTGATGATCTTTCATAAATTCATGAATGCTGAGCAATGAATCCATGGGGAAGCCGTGATCACCATGGGTTACAAGTGAACACTATCCACGCATCACAACGAAAGCAATGGGATCGCTTCGCGAAGCGTTATGGAGTTGATCGGGAACCGATCCGACGAGGTTTATAGTTCCATAGTCCTGTAGCCCTCTACAGCTTTTCGCCCCCCCCGGAGGGGGATCCCAGCTCCGCTGTGGGAGGCAAAAGCGGCAGAGGGCTGCCGCACTCCATAAGGCCTCGCGAAGCGATTCGAAAAGCCCACCAAAAACTCCTCCCCAAAGCCCGGCCTGTCACTTAAGGTCGGGCTATGGGAAAACAGTGCTGGCTCGTCAAACAAGAACCGGAAGCCTACTCGTGGTCGACCTTCCTGAAAGAAGGGAAAACCCAGTGGACCGGCGTGCGCAATTTTCAGGCCCGCAACAACCTTCGAGCGATGAAGAAGGGCGACTGGGTCTTTTTCTACCACAGCGTCACCGAAAAACAGATCGTGGGCGTGGCCAAGGTCGACCGCGAGGCCTACCCCGATCCCACCGCCAAAGAGGGCGATTGGGCTACGGTGGACTTGGTCCCATTCAAACCGCTGAAGTCCCCCATCGCCCTCGAGGCCTTGAAGACCGATCCCCAGCTGAAGGACATGGCCCTCCTACGCCAGACTCGACTCTCAGTGACGCCGATCAGCCCTGAACAATGCGACCGATTGCTGTCCCTCTCTCAAACCAAACTCTAGTTCCATTGCCCAATGTCTGACCACCCGAACTTCCAAGCCATCATTTTCGACATGGATGGCGTGATCGTCGACAGCGAACCCCTGCATGAAAAGGCCTTCATGCAGACATTCGACGAGTTGGGCTATGCCCAAACCCACGGCATTCATTTCGCCGACTACCTCGGCCGGTCCGATCGCGCTGTCTGGGAAGCCTTCATCGCCAAGCACCAGCCTTCGCAAACGTTCGACGAACTTACCGACCTGAAGGAAAGCCGCCTGATCGGGATGCTGCACGAACGCAAACCCTTGTTCGCTCCCGTTCCAAACCTCATCCGCGATCTGGCCGCCCGCTATCCCCTCGCTCTGGCATCAGGATCGGTGCATCGGGTTATCAGCGCAGTGCTGGAGATCGGCAATCTTCGACATTTCTTTGGCCCCGTGGTCAGCGCGCAGGACGTAGCTCACGGCAAGCCCTCTCCTGATATCTTCCTGCGGGCAGCACACTTGCTGGGGGTCCCCCCCGAATCGTGCTGTGTGATCGAGGACACCGTCGCCGGCGTTACTGCCGGACGAGCGGCCGGCATGCATGTCATCGCCATCACCAACACCTACCCCGCATCCGCGCTTCACCAGGCTCACCAGATCGTTGAATCCTATGACCCGATCGCCCGATTCCTCCTCCGCGACTAGAGGCCCCTCTCTTAGCAGCCGAATCGCCAAAGGCGGTCGCTGGCGAGGCCGCTTTGGATCCATCCTGGGTTCATTGTTACTCCTGCCCGGGTTCAGTCAGGGGGACTGGGCTCAGTTTCTCGGTCCCGAGCGCAGCGGAGTCGCCGCGGATAAGGCAGTCCCGCACACCTGGCCAACGGAAGGACCGCGCAAACTCTGGTCGCGACCCGTCGGAAACGGCTTTAGCGGCCCGGTGGTGCAAGGCACCCGCGCGTTTCTCTTTCATCGGCTGCAGGACGAAGAAACCGTAGAATGCTTTGATGCCTCCAAAGGCACGACCCTTTGGAAATCGGGCACTCCTACCGCGTACGTGGATGATTTTGGTTTTGATCCTGGACCGCGATCGACGCCTGCGCTGGCCGGCGATCGAATCGTCACACTGGGAGCCGCTGGCCGGGCCGAATGCCGTGAAACTCAAGCAGGCAAGCTCATCTGGAGCGTGGACACTCAAAAGCAATTCGGCGCGCGCAAAGGATTCTTTGGATTGGCTCCGTCTCCCTTGATCGATCGCCAACAGGTGATCCTGCACGTCGGCGGAGAGAACGGCGCGAGCATTCTTGCGCTCGATTTCGCGACGGGAAACCTGCGCTGGAAATCCGGGGATGATGAAGCCAGCTATGCCTCCCCTATCCTCGTCTCGTTCCAAGGAAAGCGACGACTCTTAGTGCTGACCCGTGAAGCTCTCACCTCACTGGATCCTGACACTGGAAAACCGTTTTTCCGATTTCCGTGGCGCCCTTCCACTCATGCCTCGGTCAGTGCCGCCACCCCTCTGTGGGTCGACGGACGGATCGCACTCTCCGCCAGCTACGAAACCGGCGCCACCTTCCTGAAATACGAAGATGCCGGCCCCACCAAGATCTGGGAAAGTGACGAGGCTATCTCAAGCCACTACTCGTCCCTGGTCCATCACCAAGGATTCCTCTATGGATTTGATGGCCGACAGGAGCAAGGCTGCGACCTCCGCTGCGTCGAGGTGGAAACCGGAAAAGTCCGATGGACCCAAAAACGAACCGGTGCGGGCCATCTGATTCTCGTAGGTTCGGATCTCCTCCTGCTGACCGAGAAAGGCGAGCTTGTGCTCGCGCCGGCAAGTCCGGAAGGCTTCAAGCCCTGGGCGCGCGCCCAAGTGCTGCCGTTTCTCGCCCGTGCCCACCCTGCGTTCTCAGACGGACGCTTCTATGCCCGCAGTAAGGACACCCTGTTCTGCTTTGATCTGCGGAGCCCCGGGCCCGCGGAGTCGCGATAGATCTGGACTACGGTGGCACGACCTCATCTTTACCTCCAAAAATGGGGACTAGACAAGCTGGGCAACGCCGGCTTTTCTCACTTTGTCCGCAAGGCCCGAACCCGCAGGGTTCAAAGAAATTTAGCCGGGGGTGCTCGCACCCCCGGAACTGTTAAAAGTACGGAGCATCGCGCAGCGATGCCACTGGCTTCTGAGACTTGCGTCAACCGCTTCAAGGAACCTAATCAGTTCGTCAG
>JAEUHE010000043.1 GCA_016793885.1 Verrucomicrobiales bacterium | reverse complement strand
ACTCCCACGCCCGCTACATCAACGCACTGGCACCAATTCTATTCGGGGGAACTCGGTTTCCTCGATCTCCATTTTCTCGAGAGGAAGTTACGCCGGAAAGGCTCCTATGTCGAGGCGGAAGTGGCTGGGAATTAGATGGTCGGGGGGTGGGGAGGGGCTACTGAGTTATGAGTAGGAGTGAGTTATGAGTTATGAGTTGCGGGAGGGGACATTGTTCATTGCTCATTCGGGTCACTCATCACTCAGATGGCACGCCCTGCGGGGTGCTCCGAAATCTAAATACCCTGTCCGGGGATCTTCGATCGCCCGGCTAATCTCTGGGAACCCCTTGGGGTTCCGGGCAAGGGCGTGACGCGAGACGCGTGCTGAGTTGTTGGTCTCCGCAATGTGAAATGAGCAATGAACAATTCGCAATGTGCAATCCCGGATCTCCCTTCCCCTTCCCCTTCCCCTCTGTGACCTCTGCGGCCTTTGTGTGAACGCTGATTTCACATTGCTCATTGCTCATTTCACATTGCACATTTGGGATGGGGAATGGGGAATGGGGAATGGGGAATGGGCCGGCACCCCGACCAAAGGTGCGGGGCAGGCTGGCGCACGCTACAGAGGGACAGAAAGCGAATCGGCGATTACGATTACGATTACGACACCTGAGACCTGACACCTGACACCTGAAAACGAGTGACCACCTACCACCTACCACCTACCACCTACCCCTTCACGATCGGTGGAGCATGGGCTTCAGATAGCGGCCAGTGTGCGACTCTTTTTTCTTCGCCACTTGCTCCGGCGTCCCCTCAGCAATAACCCGCCCTCCACCCTCTCCGCCTTCCGGTCCCAAATCCACCACCCAGTCGGCCTCGGCAATCAAATCCAGATTGTGCTCAATCACGATCACGGAGTGCCCCCCGTCCACGAGCCGCTGAATCACTTCGACCAACTTCTTCACATCCACCATGTGCAGCCCAACGGTCGGCTCCTCGAGAATAAACAAATTCTTCTTCGCCGAACGACGCAAGGGATCGGTCTGGGCCGCATCCTTCAAACCCGACAACAAATGCGTCACTAACTTGACCCGCTGGGCCTCACCCCCGCTCAGCGTGGGACTGGTTTGCCCCAATCGCAGATAACCCAGTCCGGTATCCCGCAACACTTCCAACGGACGCAAGATGCGCTGCTGGGTCGCAAAGAACTCAATGGCCTCATCCACGGATAAATCCAAGACACCCCCAATGTTCTTGCCCCGCCATTCCACATCCAAGGTCTCGCGATTGAACCGCCGTCCTTCGCAGGTCTCACAACACACGTAGGCCGGGGGAAGGAAGTTCATCTCCAATTTCACCAACCCCGCCCCCTCGCAGGTCGGACAGCGACCTTGCGCGCTGTTGAACGAAAAGCGGCTGGTGGAATAGCCCCTCATCCGCGCTTCCGGTGTCGAAGCAAACAACTCGCGGATGTCATTGAAGAACCCTACGTAGGTCGACGGCGTGGACCGCGGTGTGCGTCCAATGGGGGATTGATCCACTTCATAAACCGCCCGCAGCGGCTCCGTCCCGGCAATCCCCGCGACCGACGCAGGCCTGGCGCCGCGCTTGGGCCGCTGAAGGGCTTGCTCCACCCGAGGAAGCAACCCTTCCCGAATCATGGTGCTCTTGCCCGAGCCGCTGACGCCGGTCACGACGACAAATCGACCGAGCGGAAAGCTCACCTTCAGCTCCTTGAGATTGTTGACGGAGATCGGCCCCAACCGCAGCCACGACATCACTTCCGCCCTCGCACTCGGCTCGCCCGAGGTCAGGGACTTAGACTTTGGCTTGGGATTGGCTTTCCGCTCGGCCACGGGGTTGACCTTGACCTTGGCCTTGGCCACGGCTGAGGTTTCGGCTCCCGGCAGCTGGACCGGCCGTCGCTGGCCCCGGGCGGGGAAACGTCGCTCGGCGCGCAGATACTGTCCCGTCAGGCTAAGCGGATGCTTCATCAGATCCGCCAACGTGCCCTGGGCCACCACCTCGCCACCCCGGACACCGGCACCGGGCCCTAGATCGATGATCCAATCGGCCTGACGCATGGTTTCCTCGTCGTGTTCCACCACCACGACGGAATTGCCCCGCGATCTCAAAATGCTGAGCGCGCTCAGCAGTCGCTCATTGTCGCGCGCATGCAGCCCAATGGTCGGCTCGTCGAGAATATAGAGAACCCCGCTCAAATTTGATCCCAGCTGAGCCGCCAACCTAATCCGCTGTGCCTCGCCGCCGGAAAGAGTGGGAACGGCGCGGCCGAGCTGAAGATATCCCAATCCCACTTCCACCAGAAAGTTCAAGCGTTCGCGGATTTCCGGGAGGATATCGCGGGCGATTTCCGAGCCGTAGCCCTCGAACCGCAGTGAACGAAACTGTTCGGCGGCTTCCGCTACCGACATTCGTCCAAACGAATCGATGTTGGGGTAGGTCTCCACTCCCTTCTTCGCACCCGGTTCGCGTCGCTTGGGGCCGCAATGCAATTGCACCGCCAGCGCCAACGGATTCAACCGAGCGCCACGACAGTCGGGACACGGCTCGTGTTTCCCTTCGGTCCACTCAAACCAAGATTCTTCAATGGCATCGGCCCGCGCCCCGCGCTCCACATCGGGCAGATAGAACAGCTCCCCGAACCCGCGGCACTTGGGACACCACCCCTGCACCGAGTTATAGCTAAACATCTTCGGGTCCAGCACCGTAAAAGACCGGCCGCAATCGGGACAGGCCCGCTCGGTGCTATGCACCGTGAGTTGCTTCCGGTTGTCCAAGGCATAGAAGGTTCCCTTGCCCACCTTGAGCGCCTCGTCCATCAACTGCCAATGCGTGCGACCCGCATCGGCCGCGGAGGCCGAGCTTGCCACCGAGGTCGACGACGGCCAGGAGCGACGTTTGCCACCCTTGCCTGGGGCCTCCAAGACCCCCACCACCACCTCGACGTCGTGCTCCCGGAAGCGGTCGAGTCGAAGCGGCTGATCGGTGGGATAAATCTGGCCGTCGGCGCGCACTTCCCGATACCCATGCTTCGCGGCCCACTCCCCGACGTCGGTATGAAATCCCTTGCGATTCTTGACCACGGGCGCAAGCAGCAGGAGGTCACCTCGATCTTCGGTCTGGGCGAGCAACCGCCGGGCCAGTTCGTCGCGAGTCTGCGCTTCCACCGCCGTTCCGCAGTCGGGACAATGCTGCGTGCCGAGCCGGGCAAAGAGCAAACGGAGGAAATGATGAATCTCCGTCACGGTTGCGACCGTGCTTTTACCACCCCCGCGACTCGTGCGCTGCTCGATGCTGACCGTGGGAGGAATACCCGAGATGCGATCGACGTCCGGCCGCGTCATCTGCTCCACGAACTGCCGGGCATAGGTGTTCATGGAATCCAGAAACCGGCGTTGGCCCTCGGCGAACAGCAGATCGAACGCGAGCGTACTTTTGCCCGAGCCGCTGACCCCCGTGATCACCACAAACTGGTCGCGCGGAATGGTGAGCGTGAGGTTCTTGAGGTTGTGCTCACGCGCGCCATGAATTTCAATGGCATCGCTGGACACACCCGACAGCAGATCAGGGTTTTTCATGACTCGGAAAGAAATTGAGCCCGCAGGGCCTGGCCGGTGTGACTGGTGCGGCAGGCAGCGACACGCTCGGGCGTTCCGGCGCAGACGATGCGTCCCCCATCCTCGCCAGCCTCCGGCCCAAGATCGATCACCCAGTCGGCCGACCAAATCACGTCCAGGTGATGCTCGATCACGAGCAGGGAGTGTCCCGCATCGACGAGCTTGTGGAACACCTTGAGCAGCACCCGAACATCCTCGAAGTGCAGTCCGGTGGTGGGTTCATCGAAGAGAAAGAGTGTGCGCGGCGAAGGGTCATCGGACACCCGTTCGCGGCCGCGCCCGCCCAGATCTGCAGCGGCGGACTCGGCGAGGAAACTCACCAGCTTGAGACGCTGGCTCTCCCCTCCGGAGAGCGTGTTGATGGGCTGGCCGAGCCGCAGATAACCGAGCCCCACTTCCTGAAGTAGGCGCAGGCTGCGCAGAGCGCGCAGGGCGTGGCGATTGCCCGGGAACGCGTCCAGGAAGTCCACCGCATCATCGACGGTGGCCTCCAACATATCGGCAATGGACCAACTCCGGGAGGGGGAGGCGGACGAAGCCGTAGCCGTCGCCGCGACTGGTGTCGAACGAGCGCTAGGAGGTGGAGGAGCGGACACGACCGTTTTCCGTCGGCCCTTGGACCCCTGGGCTCCAGGAACCTGAAGCGTTTCCTGCAACATCAAGGAGGTCGCTCGCGCGGGCGGATACTTCGGGGTCGTGGCCGAGTCGGGCGGGGAAAGTTTCACCTCGAGGATGTGTTCGCGATACCGGCGTCCCTGACAATCCGGGCAGCGGATAAACACATCGCTGAGGAACTGCATTTCAATCTTTTCGAATCCGGCCCCGCGACAACGCTCACACTGTCCCTGGCCGGAATTAAAGCTGAATCCGCTCGAGTTCAATCCCCGCTGCTTGGCCAGATCGGTTTCAGCGAACAGATTGCGAATGTGTTCGAACGCTCCGATATACACCACCGGGTTCGAGCGCGGGGTCTTGCCGAGGGAACTTTGATCGACCAGCACGACGCGATCGATCGCTTCGAATCCTTCCAACCGCGCCAGCGGAACCGTCGCTGTGGATGTGGAGTCGTCTCCGGACTCGGTGTCGGTGTCCTCCCCATCGGTCGTGGACGCGGCCGGGCTCTGACGGGCCATCAGCATCGGAAGCAGAACATCCCGAACCAGGGTGGTCTTGCCCGATCCGCTGACCCCGGTCAGACACACCATGCGCTGAAGAGGGATTTCGACATCGAGGTTTAGCAGGTTGTGCGAGGTGGCACCAAGCACGCGCAGCCACGGCAGCGTTACGGAGGGGGCCGAAGCGCGTGCCCGTCCGCCGCTCACCGTCGATACGGTCCGACGCGGCAAGCTTTCGGCCAAACGTCGTCCGCTCAGATATTCACCCGTCAGCGACTTTCGAGATTTTAGCAGCTCTGGGAAAGATCCTTGGAACACGATGTGTCCGCCCTTCTCGCCCTGCCCTGGTCCCAGGTCGATAATTTGGTCGGCCGCCCGCATGACACTCGCCTCATGCTCCACCACCACCACCGTATTCCCGGCATCGCGCAACCCCTCGAGGATTCTTACCAAGCGAACAGTGTCACGGGAGTGAAGTCCCACGCTCGGTTCATCCAGCACGAACAGCGTGTTGACCAACCGCGTTCCCAAGCAAGTGGTCAGGTTCACGCGCTCCGTTTCACCGCCGGAGAGGGTGCGCGTGGGCCGATCCAAAGTGAGGTAACCCAGGCCCACCTCCTCGAGATAGCCGAGTCGGGAGAGAACCTCACCCATCACCAAGGCCAGCGGGTCGCGCGGATCCTTCGCTCGGCCGGCGACCAGCGCCTGCAGAAACCCGCGGGCGGTGGAGATGGGCAGCTGATAAAAGTCCGCCAGAGTGATGCGACGAGGGGCGACCGCCTGAGCGGCCGTCGTCTCCGCCGACACCCACGAGGCCGGCAGTTTGACTGCAGTGGGCCACACCACCTGGTAGCGTAGCGTTTCGGGTTGGAATCGAAGCCCGTGGCAATCCGAACACTCAGTGTAGGAACGATAGCGCGAGAGCAAGACCCGCACGTGCATCTTGTAGGCCTTGGATTCCAGCCAGCGGAAGTAGCCCTTGATCCCGTACCAGGCGTGCGGCCATTCGTGGTCCTTGTCCTGGCCGTACCCCGGCTCTCCTTGAATCACCCACTCCTGATGTTCGGGGCTGAGTTCACGAAACGGCACTTGGGTCGGCACCCGCGCCGCCTTGCAGGCTTTCATCAGGTCCCGCTGGCAATCCGCGCTGACGCCCGTCTGCCACGGCTTCACCAACCCGCCGACGAGTGATTTGGATCGATCCGGTATCGCAAGATTGTAATCGATGGTGATAATGCGTCCGAATCCGCGACACGTCGGGCAGGCACCGACCGGATGATTGAAGCTGAACAGAGCCGCGGTCGGCTCGCGATAGTCGATGTCACACGTCGCGCAGTGAAAGTGGTTGGAGTAGGCCCGGGCGACGGACCACTCATCGGTTTTTCCGGCCTGAGAGACTGACCGCCAGAGCAGCAATCGGCCCTTGCCAAAATGGTAAGCCTGCTCGCAAGCCTCGACAAAACGGGATCGGACGGCCGAGCTGGGACGCAGCCGGTCCTGAATGACCGTGAGAGATGCCGGCCTGGCTTCGCGAAGTTTCGGCTCTGCCTCCTCGATGCGGAGCGGCTCGCCCTTCCAGAGCAAGCGTTGGTAACCCTGCTTGGCCACCAGGTCGAGACTCTCCGCCAGCGGAAGCTTGTCGCTCAGCGGCAGTTCAAACGTGACCAGCCACTCCGCCCCGGAATCGGCCTTGGGCAAGGCGGTCACTTCATCGTAGATCAAGGACGGCGGTTCCTTGCGCACCGGCTGGCCGCAGCCCCGACAATACACGCGCGCCACCTGAGGCCAGACCAACTTCATGTAGTCGCAAATTTCAGTCATGGTCCCGACGGTGGATCGGGTGGTGCGGACCGAGTTCTTCTGCTCGATCGCAATGGCCGGGGGAATTCCTTCGATTCGGTCGACCTTCGGCTTGTCCATTCGATCGAAGAACTGACGCGCGTACGGAGAGAACGTCTCGATGTAGCGGCGCTGGCCCTCGGCGAACAAGGTATCGAAGGCGAGGGAACTCTTGCCAGATCCACTCAACCCAGTGATCACCACCAGCTTGCGGGTTGGCAAATCGAGATTGAAGTTCTTCAGATTGTTCTGTCGGACGCCCTGGAGGCGAATGACAGAACGCGGATCGTTTCGCGACATCGGGGCGCAATGTAGGAACGCGGGAGCTGGGGTCAAGGATTTGCGATTTTGGATTTTGGATTTTGGATTGCGAGTGACCCACGCGGCGCTCGGGTGTCGGTTGTCAGTGGTCGGTTGTCAGTTGTCAGTGGTCAGTGGTCAGTGGTCAGTGGTCACTCGTCACTCGTCACTCATCACTCATCACTCGTCACTCATCACTCATCACTCATCACTCATCACTCATCACTCATCACTCAGATGGCACGCCCTGCGGGGTGCTCCGAATTATAAATAAACGCCCTATCCGGGGATCTGCGATCGCCCGGCTAATCTCTGGGAACCCCTGCGGGTTCCGGGCGAGGGCGTGACGCGAGACGCGTGCTGAGTTGTTGGTCTCCGCAATGTGAAATGAGCAATGAACAATTCGCAATGTGCAATCCCGGATCTCCCTTCCCCTTCCCCTTCCCTTCTGTGACCTCTGCGGCCTCTGTGTGACCGCTGATTTCACATTGCTCATTGCTCATTGCTCATTTCACATTGCTCATTGCTCATTTCACATTTGGGATGGGGAATGGGGAATGGGCCGGCACGGCCCACGCTACAGACCAGGCGGCGATTACGATTACGATTACGATTACGACTGACAACTGACAACTGACACCCACCAGCCACCACCGGACCGGACCGGCAAATAATTCCACAAAGAGCATTGACAAGGATATCGCAGGATTCCGATGATGAAACCACTGTTTTAGACAGGATTTGGATCAGGATGATGCCAGATGGATAGATTGTTCGTAGGATTGTGGAACCGTTGATCCAGCCAATGAGGGCAACCGCGCAGCTCGATGTGCCGCCAACCAGGCGCGTCGGGCAGGTTCAGTCCCACCCAGATTCGGCCTGGGAGGCTCTCATCCCCGCCGCCTGCTTTACCCAAGCGTTGGACGGGAACTTCATCTGGCTCAATGCAGAAATTGAAAACGTCACGGGCCTCGCGGGCAGTCAATGGCAGGATGAAGCCACCGACTTTTGGAGCTGCGTTCATGAAGCCGACTTCGAAGGTGTCCGGGCTCATTGGGACCGATGTCTGGAGTCGCCTCAACTCATCCATTCCCACCGCTTCCGACTGCGTCATCCCCTCACCCAGGTGATCTCAACGGTCTCGGAGCGACGCCAAGCGGTTCAAGGTTCGAACGGCGAGCTGCTGTTCCAGGGAACCTGGATCAATGTCACACCGGAAAGCGCCGCGCAGGAACGGCTTCCTTCGAGCAGTTGGCAGCGATCGTTAGCGTCGCTCACCCCGGGAGTAGCCCACGATCTCAATAACCATTTTGCGAGCATCCTGGCGCTGAGCGATAGCTTTGTCCGCAAGACTCCTCCCGACCACCCACTGCATCAAGGCTCCAAGACCATCAAGGACTCGGTGCAACAAGCCGCCCGATTGGTGCAGCAGTTGGTGGCCATGCATCTCTCGAAGCTGGGCGAATTCCGCTACCACGATCTCAACGAACTCACCCGCGAAACCGTCGAGTTCCTGCGGCATGCCACCTCCCGACGGTTCGAGTTCAAGACGGAGCTGGCTCCCGGGAGCCTGCCGATCTACGCCGATAGCCAGGTATTCAAGCGATGCCTGATCGCGATCGTTAAGAACGCAGTGGAAGCGGTGCCCATGCCGGCCCCGGGGAAGATTACTTTCAGCACCTCTCCCGAAGCGAGCATACCGGTGGACCTACGCCCGCGATCGGGCCCCCGAGCCAAGCCCTACGTCACCCTGGCCATTCACAACACCGGCCCGGCCATCCCGGATCACGAGAGCCGACAGCTGTTCACCTCCTGGTTCTCTTCCAAGCCGCCCGCGGAGGGGGCCGGGCTGAGTTTATGGTGGGCCCGCCAAAGTCTGGAAGCCCAGGGCGGGACCATCACTCTGGATCCAAGCAACGCCCAGGGAACGACATTTCGGCTTTGGTTCCCCCTTTCGGACTTCACGGAAGCCGAGCCTGCGCACGGAGCGATTGCCCCGCCACGAATCCTGGTGGTCGGAAGCGAACCCGGCTTGGAAGAGGCGGCGGCCGGGCTGCGCCTGGCTGGCTGCCGGGTCACCGCCACCTCCCGCCATGCGCTCGAACTCATCAACACGACCGACCAGCCCTATGATGCGCTCGCGATCCTGAGCGAGGTGGAGGAATCCGAAGTGCGATCGCTGGTTCAAGCTGTTCGAAGCCGGCGCTGGAAAACTCGGGTGGCGCGTGAACTGCCCGCCGATCCCGCCGCACCCGCCTGGCAGAGCCGGCCCGATCTCACGATCCCTCATCCCCTGCATCAACCGGAGCACTGCGCAAAACTGCGCGCGGCTCTCACGACCCCACTTTAGCAGACCTCGTCGCAAACCCGCTCACACACACTCCAATCCGCTTATGCCAATCGAAAAAATTGTGGTTCTTGAAGATGATCAGGTGCAACGCAAGAACCTGGAGTCGCTGCTGCGCTATCGTCGTTATGACGTGGCCTCGGTCACCACCATCGCCGCCGCCGAAGAGATGCTGGCCAAGGACAACTTCGATCTGATGCTGGTGGATGTTCAGCTTCCCGACGGAGATGGCACGGAACTGCTCCGCCGTCTGCAGACCAAGACCTCGCGCCCGCTGGTCATCATCATGACCGCCTTCGGATCGATCGAGGCCGCGGTCGATTGCATGCGCGATGGAGCTTTTCACTACCTCGTCAAACCCTTTTCAGCCGAGCAGCTGGAAATCATTCTCAAGAAGGCCGACGAATTCACCCAACTGGTGAAGGTGAACCGGTTCCTCGCCAATCAGGAACTCAACGACGAGCGCTACCTGCTGCTCGGGGAGAGCCCCTCCATGGTCAAGCTCCGGGAGACCATCGATCGCGTCGCCAAGGCGGACGCAACCGTGCTGATCCAGGGGGAGAGCGGCACCGGAAAAGAGCTGGTGGCCCGCGCGATTTACAGCCAGAGCCCGCGCTGCGGCGCGCCCTTTATCCGGGTGAACTGCGCGGCGGTTCCCGAGAACCTGATCGAGAGCGAGTTCTTCGGTCACGAGAAGGGCGCGTTCACCGGGGCGATCGCCAAGCGCGAGGGCCGATTCGAACTGGCCAACCGCGGAACGATACTCCTCGACGAAGTCAGCGAAGTCAGCCCTCAGGTGCAAGCCAAGCTGCTGCGCGTGCTCCAGGAGCAGGAATTTGAGCGCGTGGGCGGATCGCGCACCATCAAGGTCGACGTGCGCGTGATCGCCACCACCAACCGGAACATGGAGGAGAGCATCGATCGAAAGGAGTTCCGCTCCGACCTCTACTACCGCCTGAACGTGGTGCCGCTCTTTGTGGCCCCCTTGCGGGATCGCATGGAAGATGTGCCGGTGCTGGCCGAAGCCTTCCGCATGCGCTTCGCCCGTCAGCATGGGAAGGAAGTGGTGGGGATCTCCGAATCCTGCACCGCCGCCCTGATGTCGCATCGCTGGCCCGGTAACGTTCGCGAACTCCAGAATGTCATCGAGCGCGCGGTGATCATGTGCGACAAGTCCGCCCTCCTGGAGCCCGCGCACCTGGGTTTCGGACGTCGCGGCGAGGCGGCCTCCAGCTTGCCGATCGCGCCGGTGACGGTGCCCTCCGCCGGAATACCAATGCCGGCCGGGATTCTGAGTCCGGTATTCCGACCAACGGAAGCCAGCGCGACGCCGTCCGCGGCTGCGCCCGGCAATGGCATCGTCACCCTCGAAGAGATCGAGAAGCGCCACATCCTCGCGACCTTGGAGCACACCAAGGGAAATCGGACTCGGGCCGCGGAACTCCTGCAGATCAGCATCCGGACCCTGCGGAACAAGCTGAACGAATACGGCTACAAGACCCTCGCCGGTCCGAGCATTGGGATGGAGTGAGGTTGATTTTGGATTTTGGATTTTGGATTTGCGATTTCCAACTGCCAACTGCCAACTGCCAACTGCCAACTGCCAACTGCCAACTGCCGCAGCCCGAAGACTGCTCACGTCGCCTCCGACACCGGAAACTGTAGGAGCCGCCGTCAGAAGGCTTCCCCTACCACAGCTCCACAGACCCGGTCCGTTTGAGCCAGTGGCGATGCTGCTCGCGCTCCCACTGGAACAAGGCCAATACCTGTTCCGCCTCCTGCTCTGAGAACCGGCAACTCGGTGGCAGGGGCCGCTCGCAAGCGCCACATCGCTCGTGTCGACGGGAATAGACCACGGAGTTGCAGTGCGGACAACGCCGCGTCTCTGGTTCGGCCCCCAGCCTCACCAGCGAGGAGGGTCGCGTTACCGCGACTGAGACCGGAAAAGGTTGCCCAGCTTCCACATCCATCCAGCGAACATTGAGGCGAATAGAGTTCATAGAGTTCTAAGCTCGTCCCATAGAAGACACAGAAACCGCTCCGAGGTTTCATTACATTTTCGTAACCCAAACCAGGAACCCATGACTTGCGCTTTACCCGGACTAGGGACATCTTCTGCCTCCATTGATCTGAGCTACTTATGAACGCGATGCACGAAATCGACTATAAACTGTTCGGCGATGACATGCAGTTTGTGGAGATCGAACTAGATCCCCAGGAGGCTGCGGTCGCCGAAGCTGGCGCCATGATGTATATGGAGGACGGCATCAAAATGCAGACCGTCTTCGGGGATGGAGCGCCCCAGACCGGCGGCTTCTTCGGTTCCTTGCTCAGCGCCGGCAAACGCCTGGTCACCGGCGAGTCGCTCTTCACCACGGTTTTTTCGAATCAAGGTGGCGGAAAGAAAAAGGTGGCCTTCGCGGCACCCTATCCCGGGAAAATCCTCCCGATTCATCTCTCCGAGATCGGCGGGGAGCTGCACGCCCAAAAGGATTCGTTCCTGTGTGCGGCGAAAGGTGTGAGCCTGGGCATCGCGTTCCAGAAGCGAGTCGGGGCCGGCTTCTTCGGCGGTGAGGGTTTCATCCTCCAGCGTCTGCAGGGCGACGGCTGGGCCTTTGTTCATGCGGGCGGAACCCTGGCGGAACGAACGCTTCAACCCGGCGAGGTGCTCCGCGTCGACACCGGCTGCGTCGTGGCTTTCCAGCCCTCGGTCGACTTCGACATCGAGTTCGTTGGCGGGGTCAAGTCCGCCCTCTTTGGCGGTGAAGGACTCTTCTTCGCCACCCTGCGCGGCCCGGGACGAGTTTGGATGCAATCACTGCCATTCAGCCGGATGGCCGATCGAATCTTCGCCGCCTCACCGAAGGCCGGAGGGTCGGGTCGCGAAGAAGGGTCGATGCTGGGAGGCATCGGACGCCTGTTGGATGGCGACAACTCGTAACCCGCTATGCCCGCCGAGTTCTCCGATGCTGCCCTGGTCCTGGTAGGCCACGGTTCCACGCTCAATGCCGAATCGAGCGCCCCGACCTACCAGCACGCGGACGAACTGCGTCGTCGAGGACTTTTCTCCACGGTCCAGGAGTGTTTCTGGAAGCTGGAGCCGGGAATCTCGGCGGTCCTGCGCGGTATTTTGGAGCCGCGCGTTTTCATCGTTCCCCTGTTCATCAGCGAAGGCTATTTCACCGAGGAGGTCATTCCGCGGGAGCTGGGTTTCTGCCGGAAGGGTGAAACCTCCTTTCCTCGGATTCAGCAACGCGGGAATCAAACCCTGTTCTACTGCGGCCCCGTGGGCACACATGAGAGCATGACCGAGGTTCTGCTTTCACGAGCTCGGGAGGTGGTGGCGCGGCATCCTTTCCCTGCGGCCCCCAAACCGGCCGATACGACCCTGTTCATCGCGGGCCACGGGACCGGTAACAGCGAGAACTCTCGCAAGGCGATCGAGAACCAGGTCGAGCTCATTCGTGCGCGACGCGAGTATGCCGAGGTCTATCCGATCTTCATGGAGGAATCACCCAAGATCGAAGAGTGCTACACCCTCGCCAAAACGAAGAACGTGGTGATGGTGCCGTTCTTTATCAGCGATGGGTTGCACAGCTATGAAGACATCCCGATGATGCTGGGCGAACCCGAGAGCCAGGTGCGACAGCGGATCGCGGCCGGGCAGCCCACCTGGCGCAACCCGACCGAGCGACGCGACAAGCGCGTGTGGTATTCCGCCAGCATCGGCAACGAGCCACACATCGCCGATGTCATCATTGAACGGGCGCGGCAGATGGAGCAGAGCCGGGGTTAGGATGCCGTCCAGAACGGGTGCCGGCGAAGCTTAGGACGACGGAAGCACAGTGTCGGCAGGGCCCGAACCCGCAGGGTTCAAAGAAATTTAGCCGGGGGTGCTAGCACCCCCGGGAATTGTTAAAAATACGGAGCATCGCGCAGCGATGCCACCGGTTTCTGTGACCTACGTCACCCGACTCAAGGAACCTAATCGGTTCGTCCGTCTTTAGCCCAATCCATGCAGTCGTTCAGCAGGCGTTTGCTTGATCTTTTTGCGAAATCCTTCGTTGTTCGTCGCTTACGTATTTCGCTCAATACGTTCGCTCCTCACGCCTCGGTTTTCGCAAAAACCTGCTGCGCAACCGCATGCCGCCCTACTGCATGGATTGGGCTTTAGTCCGACCGGTGGCACGCCTTTCAGGGTGCTGATTGATAGGGAGCCGACAGGCTCACGCGAAGGAACCAGGCACTATGGAGCGCGGAGACATGTCTCCGCTTTTCCTGCGAGCGACGGAGTGGCTGAAGGTTGTCGTGGGTGAATAGGGGCGTGGGAGGGGGATAATGTGGCGTGAAGGAACAGCGGTGTCGTGCCCTAAGCATTACCCACAAGTTCAGAAGATCTTGGACCTCTATCCCAACGGGATAGCGCCTCAAAGCCCAGGGTTGCGAGGAACGAGCTACCCTGGGAAAAACCCATAGAATTC
>JAEUHE010000041.1 GCA_016793885.1 Verrucomicrobiales bacterium | reverse complement strand
CGTCCGCGCAAGTTTACGAGAATTGCTGCACGGCGCTGCCCGGATTCGCGGGTGACCGCTCCCACCGCCTCGACCATCTCGAAGCGTGCCACCTTTCCCAGCGCCAGCAGACCACCATCCTCGGTTTTCACGGGTAGGCGCTTCATCAAATCCACGCTGCGTCGTGCCGTCTCTGCCAGTCGCACGACGATTGGGAAGCGACGATTGCCCTCGATGACCGTGCCCACCTCCTCCCCCGCGAGTGCCGTGGCAATGACGTGGTTGAGGGCATTGGCCTGGAGGTTGTAGCGCAGCAGCGCCTCGCGGTCGGGTTTGATCTCGAGCATGGGAGATCGGCCGAAAGCATCAAATTCGACGTCGCCGCTGCCGGGAATCGCGCGCAGAAGGTCCCGAATCTCGGTTGATAGTCGCTCCAGCTCCTTGAAGTCGTCGCCGTACACCTTCACGGCGATATCGGCGCGCACTCCGGCCATCATTTCGTTGAACCGCATCTGGATCGGTTGGGTGAAGAGATACGTCTGACCCGGCACGTGGAGCGCGAGTTCGCGGCGCATCAGGTCGATGAGTTCGTCCTTGGTTGCGGCGCGACCATGGATTCTCCGCCACTGGCTGCGGGGTTTGAACTCGACGTAGGTATCGCAAAGATTCGGCCCCATCGGATCGACGGCGATCTCGGCTGTGCCGATGAGACCGAACATGCGGTCGATCTCCGGAAACTTCTCCAGCAACAGCTTCTCGGATTTGCGCTGCAGGTCGGTCGACGCCTCCAGCCCGGCGCTGCTGCTGCGAATGAACTGGAGCAGCATCGTCCCTTCGTCGAGTTGCGGAATGAACTCGGCGCCCAGCCGGGCGAAGACAAAGAGGGACGAGCCGAAAAGCACCACGGCGGCGGCTACCACCACCGCTTTGAAGCGGAGGGCCCAGGTGCGGAGGGGGGCATAGATTGCCTTGAAAAAATGCACCAGCCAGTTGTCGTGCTCACGAATCCTCCCGTGCAAAAAATAGGAGCACAGTACGGGCATCAGCGTTAGCGCCAGAATCAGTGAACCCGCCAGTGCGAAAATGACGGTGAGAGCCATCGGACGGAACATCTTTCCCTCGATTCCTGTGAGCGCGAGGATCGGTACATAGACAACCGTAATGATGAGAACCCCGAAGAACATGGGGTTGGCGACTTCTTTCGCCGAGCGCAGCACTTCCATCGAACGCTCAGTGGCCGTAAGCTCGCGGCCTAACACCTTCTGCTTGTGGGCAAGATGTCTCACGATGTTCTCCACCATCACCACTGCGCCATCGATGATGAGACCGAAATCGATCGCTCCGAGACTCATCAGGTTGCCGGAAACGCGGCTCTCGACCATTCCGATCAGGGCGAACAGCATCGAAAGCGGGATGGCCAATGCCACGATAAACGCGGCGCGGAGGTTTCCGAGCAGTACGAACAGGACAACAACGACGAGCGATGCACCTTCAAACAGGTTCGTCTCGACCGTTTTCAGTGTCCGGTTCACCAGATCGGAGCGGTCGTAGAGCGGTCGCACCTGGATGCCGGGCGGCAGTTTCTCCTGTAGGTGCGCCAGTTTCATCGCCACATCCCTCGCCACGAGTCGGCTGTTGCCGCCCGCCCGCATCAGCGCGCCGCCCACGACTGCCTCCTC
>JAEUHE010000040.1 GCA_016793885.1 Verrucomicrobiales bacterium | reverse complement strand
CCGGACCAAGTCTACAAAACGCGACCATCGGAGCAGGGTGAGGCCAATGCGGCGAAAGGCGAGGCAGCATGATAGCTATCCACCAGATCGCGCCAAATTTCGGCTGCCGTAACGGAAGGCTGCGCAGGCAACTTCGCTACGCTCCGTTGCCAGCGCAGCCTTCCGTTACGGCAGCCGAAATTGCAGATCTCCAACAACACACCGAAACTAAAACATTGAGACTCCATCTCTGATGGACTACACCTTTCCCACACCTAGCCACCATAGCTTAACTAACGCTCCCAGTGGCCGGACTATTGGGGCCACCTCATTTCCACCACAAGAGTCGTATTTCCGGCTACAGTGCTTTTCCGAAAGAGGCTACTTTCGTGGAGGAATTCGTGAGCGATCCAAGCGTCAGGCAATAGGCGCTGGGATCGAGGGAATACAGAGCTGTTTGCCTCCATTTGGAAATAGTTGCTAAGATGAAGCAATCTAGTGTGAATCCTTTCCATGAACCGCCTGGCGTGCATGTTCTGCTGACCAGCGAGATTGCTATCTATCGATGATAGCATCGAAGCAAGATCCGCCTGTAAAGATCCTATCCCATCTATGAGAGCATCGGGACTGATACTCTTTTGGAGGATTCGCCGATAAGTTTCCACATACTTTTTTTGAGCAGGGACGCTCTCTAAAATGATCCCACTGACCTTACCCGAGACTAAACCAACCACGGGACCCTTCGAACGGGTAAACGTTTGGTCAAGGCCGTTAGGAATGAATGTTACTTTGCTCGCGGCCACAAGGCCATTGTGGTTGGTATCGCTCGGAACAAAGATTCGATAGTTGTTTACGCTGCGTGAATACCCATCGAAATGGTCGATGATATTCTCCACAGCCATGAATTTGTAAAATGCTTCAATGTCCACCCATCGGCCAATTTCATTGAAGCGGTCATTGTTGTTCCTAAGTGCAACGGCGGTTCTGATCCCGTTGAATGGAATGGTGTTGGGGATCCCACTAGAGGTTTGAGTCAGCTGATCCAGAAGATCGGCACCGTAAGAGCCTTGGTAGAGTTGCCCCGAGAGCCCTTTGAAGTGTTTATGGAGGAACAATTCGTCGACTCCTTCGCGAAGTACATAGATACCGAGATCGCGCTCATTGAGTTGGATCCTCGCGTGGGTACAACGCGCGCACGGCACACCAGCATCTGTAAAAAGCCGGCTCGCGACCACTTCGCTCAAGTATGTGGGATCCTGAGCGCAATTATTCAGCTGAATGCGCTTGAGACCATAAAATCGAGAGGTTTTTCGAAACTTCGAGAAGTTGAGGGACAGTGATGGTTTTTGAGTCAGAGGCTGCCCGCTCCCAATCCCTCCTTTGAGATGAATTCCAATTTCGTTCCAGACGTTGGTTCCTTCTCGGACCTGGGCTCTCACATAGGTTCTTGGTGCTTTCCACAGGGATTCCAGTTCGTTGGTCGCAACCGTGATGCTTAGGGACAGGATTCTATGCGGATTAAAGAGACGGTCTGCGGGACCTGAAATATCCTGTCCCGCAGTAGTAATAGGTGACAAATGGAAAAGTAACAGCAGGACCGTTTTACACGTGATGGCCTGGGCTATAGTCCGCAGTCCTGTTAACTGCCTGAAGCCTGGCCACCCATGGTCAATCATCACTCAGCAATGATAGGGAGCGAATCCGCCGCTGGCAACTCTGAGGAATGTTCAATGTGGGGACAATCGCAGGCAATCCCCTTCGGTCGACAGCGCTCACCAAAATTGACACAGCACCGCTAATCAAAAGTGATCCACTCAGCGGGAAGGGTTGGCTCATTCCCAAGGAGGCGGCTAGCGCTGTCGCGCTACACCTTGCCAGCGGTTTTGCCAGCAATGGAGTAGCCACGGAGTACTGGTCGGTGGCTTACGAGTACCGCCGAATAGCCTTGCTGGAAGCCGCGAAACACCTGATTCTAAAGCCTGATTTGAGTGCTAAGGCATTGGAAATCAATGCCCGCTAGAAAGGCACAAAGGGCCGTCTCGGCCCATCGGGGGTGTGGAAAGAGCGAAGGGTGGGAAATCGTTCAGGGACGGACGACGCTACAGTTCGGTATGGCCGTCTCGGCCGGGGTTTCCCCTAGGCAATGGACCGTAGGCTGACACGATTGCTGGAAGACCGGTCTCAGCGTATTGTTCTCCATCGCCAGGCAGACCTAGTTTTCTCTCTCTCAGAGCCCTCCGTGTGGAGGGCTCTTCTCTTTTATACCCAAATAACGGGGTCACTTCAGACTTGCTAGAAACTCGACCAGGTCGCGGAGTTCTCGCTGGGTCATCAGCTTCTCCAAACCTTCGGGCATCGCGGACAAGCCCTTGCGACGTTCGGTGATGCGGGTCTTGGAGACCCGATGGCGACCTTCCTCGAGGTTTTCCACGACCAGATCTTGAACGGTTTCCTCGCGCACCGTACCGGACACTTGCGTGCCGTCGGACAACGTGAGATCCGCTTGTTCGAAGCCTGTGGCGATGCGATCATTGGGCTGCAGGATTGCTTTGAGCAGTTCCTCCCGGCTCAACTTTTTGCCAATCCCATCGAGAGTCGGACCGACGGTCCCGCCTGCACCTCCCACCTGATGGCAGCGCTGGCAGGCCAAGTCCACCCGCTCCAGAAACACTTTCTTTCCCGCAGTCGCATCCCCTCCGGACAGCAAAGGTCGGATCTGATCCTTGGTCCAGGCCGTTGGAGCCAGATTTGGGATGGGGCGGTAACGGGCGAGCGCGGCCTGCACTTGGGGATCGGTGCTCGATTTGGCCGCCTCCAGGAGGTCAAGCAGGAGTTCGGAAGGGATCTGGCCCGACTGCGAGCGTGCGAACCAGTCGTTGAGGATCAGCGAGGCCTTCGGATCTGTGAGATGTCCCAGAACGCGCAGCGCAGTTTGACGGATCGGCAAGTCATTGGTTTCGGACAGAAAGCTGGGCAGCAGGTCCACCACCGAATCGTTGGGGCGCTCCGCGACCAGCCGCAGCGCCTCGACTCGGACCATCGGGGAGGAGTTGGTCAGTCCTATTTGAGATGCGTCTGGCCACCGGCTATGCCCCATGGCGGCCAAGGTTCTCAGCACTTCGGCCCGGACGGACGGCGAAAACTTATCTCCCTGCAGCGACTCGAACAGCCCATGACCCGCCTCTTTCACCCCCAGCTTCGCGATGGCCTTCATGGCGGCAATTTTGACGCGTTCGGATTTTCCTCCATGGATGCTGGCAGCCACGGCCCGGATCGCGCGCTTGGCCGGCTCCGTGGACCGGTTGGGAAGCGGCCGCCACAAACCGACCACCCGATCGATGGGCGAGGCGGGGGACCAGTCTGCAAGCGCCTCCAGCGCCTGCACCCGTTGATCCTCCGGCGCGTCCACCCGATTGGCGAAGTTGGCGAGCACCGTGGCGTTGCGAGCATCTCCCACGCGGAAATTCGCATTGATGGCGCGGGACAGTAGTTGGGTGGGGCTATCAATCTTGCCCAAGTAGGTGGCCAACTCCGGCAACGCCTCTTCGATGGGCACATCGTTGATGGCCCGAGCCGCCAGATAGGAAATGGTCGGATCGTAGTCATTGAGATACGCGGCGATCTCCGGACTGGCACGTCGGCGCAGGGCCAGCACTGCCGCTTGACGCACCGCCGGGGAAGTGTCCCGCTGAAGTTTCGTGAGTGTGGCAGTGTCGGCCAGGCCGAGCAGCGCCATGAGACCGCTGTGGACCAAGAAGCGGTCTGCTCCGGCATTCTGACGGAGCATTTCCAGCACCGGCCCGATTTCAGCCCGTCGGCCCAGCCGGCCGACGCTGATGCCCGCAAACAGGCGAACCCGTGGAGCGGAGTCGGAAAGCCGGGCGAGCAAGGCTTCCGCCGCCGGCGCGAAGCGCAGTTCTCCCAGTTGTTTGGCAGCCTGGGCTCTGACCTCGGGATCAGCTGCCGCGAGCAACGAGATCAAGAGATCGCCGATCCGGGCATGGACGGCAGCGGTTCCCGGATCGTTGCCCGGCTGGCGATGCCGGCGGGCGATTTGTCCCAGTCCCCAGATGGCATGCAGCCGGGGAATCGTTTCACTCCCGCCTTGCGCGATTCGGCTGAGTTCCGTTGTTCCTTCGTTGGGCCGAGCGGCCAGCGCGAATTGTGCGCGTAGGCGAACCCGCTGGTCGGGATGACTGATCAACTTGCCGAGGTCGACTGTAGGTCTGTCCTTAAACCCAACCCGTAGCAATTCCTTCACCTCGGCGGAGACAGTTGAGGCCGGGGAGTTCGTATCGATCAGGCGGTAGATTCTTCCTTTGGAGGGTTTCTCCCAGCCGAACACCCAATCCGCCACGTAGGCCGCACCGTCAGGACCGAACTCCATATCGGTAGGCCAGGTGTTCCAGAGAAATTTTCGTTTCGTAGCCACTGTGTAGGAGGCTCCCTTTGGGCTCACGGTGAAGTCCCAGATCCCTCCGGGAAAATCACACATAAAGAAGTGGTTCTTCCAGGAGTCCCCGAACCCGGTTCCCGGATAAAATTCCACTCCGCTAGGGCCTTGCGCCACCTGTCCGCTGGTGGGAAGCGTGTCGTCGAGTAATCCGCGCCACACTTCTTCCTGCACCCAGGGACCGAAGCCAGCCTGATGCTGGTAGCTGCATCGCCATCCGTAGTCGCCGCCTTCCACGACGTTAAGGAGGCGGGATTCATCAGCCCCGGCGGTGTCGTTGTCGCCGGTCCAGAGATTGCCCTCGGCATCAAAGGTTAGTTCCTGGGGGTTGCGCAGGCCGATCGCGAACACCTCCAGCTGTGATCCGTCCGGCTCACAGCGCAGCACCGCCCCGGTGTCAGGCTGGGCGAAGCTGAAGTGCCATCCGGAGTTGGTGTCAGCGTTCGTTGGTGGAGGGGGGATCAGATTGAAACCGCGATCGCCTATCGAGAAGTAGAGGCGTCCATCCGGTCCCATCTTCAGACCGTGGAGGTCATGTCCGCTGACTCCGATATGGACACCGAAGCCGGTGCTGACCACCTCGCGAATGTCGGCTTGTCCGCTGGCGGACTGGGAGCGCAGGCGCCAGAGGTCTGGGATGTTGGCGAACCACACATCATCGCCCCAGGCGAGCACCCCGGCGGCAGTCCCGCCGGTCGGTGCATTGAATCCATCGGCCAAGATGCCGCCGCTCCCGGCGCGTCCTGTGCCCTGGCGATCCTCGACGAAACGCACCCGTTCCGCGTCCTTGGTGAGGAAGTTGAAGTTGGTGGCGTAGGTTTTCGCCAAGAAGTTGCTCCGGTCCGTGACGGTCCGGAAGGAAAGATCGGCCTCCAGCCAGGAGGGCTGCTTGGTGATGTCGAACACCGATTGAGACCAGCGGTGGGTTTCAGCGATATAACAGCGGCCTCGATCGTCGAAGCTGATGGCGACAGGGTTTTCGACCAACGGTTCTGAGGCCCAGAGCGTGGCTCGCAGTCCGGGGGCCAATTGAAGCGCGCTGAGCCCGGCCGCCGGATCCTCAGCCCCGGGCAGGGAAAAGGTCCCGATGGCTGCCAGCAGCGCGATCAGGGTGAAGACTGGCTGGCGGAGGAGGATGGGCGGCGACGTCACGGCAAAGGATGGAGAGCGGCGGAGCCGAGTGGCTTTCTACTGAGGTTTCTTCGGCTCGAATTTAAGCGAGGCCGAGTTGATGCAGTAGCGCAGACCCGTGGGCTGCGGCCCGTCATCGAAAACATGGCCTAAATGAGATTCACAGCGCGCGCAGTGAACTTCGGTTCGTTTCATGAAGAAACTATTGTCCTCCTTCGAGCCAACATGCTCGCCCAGCGGCGTGTGGAAGCTGGGCCAGCCTGTGCCGGAGTCGAACTTGGTGTCTGACGCAAACAGCTCCAGATCGCAGCCGATGCATCGATAAACTCCAGCGTCGTGGGTGTTCCAATAGGCACCCGTAAATGCCTTCTCGGTGCCATGTTTGCGCGCCACGCGATACTGTTCCGGACTCAGCTGCGCCTTCCACTCGTCGTCGGTCTTCGTGATCTTAGCCATGGGTTTATTGGTGCTGGTGGCGGTTGCTTGCTGGGGCGGGGCATTCGACGCAGGGGCGGCCGCGGCGGGCGAGGGGGCCGTGGTCGCCTTCTCTTCCTGGCATCCCCCGCTCAGTAAACACCCGACGGCTACGATGGTCAGACCGATCCTACCTGTAATGGAAGGTGATGGTTTCATTGAATGCCACTGGTGATGAGTTCGAGCAGCGCGGCTTCCTTCTCGGGGCCTTTGATGAAGTCAAGGGACCGCAGGAAGCGCGAGCGGTCCGACGTGGAGGTGTTTTTGTCGACAATTAGTTGGGCGAGCAGCGCCGGCGCATGTTTGCTCCGAACGCGCCAGATGATCTCCCTTCCGGCTGGGCTGTTCCAGCGGTCGCCCACGGCGGTTTGCCAGGCCTTGAAACAATCGTCCGATCTCAGGTCGGCCGCGATGCCCAAGGCCTCGAGATACCATCGATCCCGACCATCATATTGTTGGGCCAGCTGAACCCACAGCGCCGGCATTTCGGGGGACTTGGACCCTCGGAGCGCGATGGCGCACTCGCGACGCACGGCCGCGTCCGGATCTTCGACCAGGACTTTGACCAGCGATTGGACATCCCGGTTCAGCGCTCGGGCGATTCTCAGTCCGGTGATCCGGATGTCGGGGTTTTGATCCTTGATGGCAGCAGTCACATACCGGTCTTCCTTGCCGGGGATGCGTGCGAGCAGTTGGAGGGCGCGGGCGCGCAGGCGGGGATCAGGATCCCGCCAGAGCTTCTTGAGGGCCGACTCCGCTTTGCTACCCATGGAGTGAAGCGCCTGCCAGGCGAGATAGCGGGTGGCTTGGTTGGGTGATTGGAGGGCAGCCACCGCCCCGCGGGCTGAGCTGAGATCCAGTTTTGGAACCGAAGCGCGATGTCCCTTGGGTGCCACGCGATAAATACGCCCGGTCATGGTGTCCAACTTTTGGTCAGCCATGTTATGGCCGCCGACGCCGGCATCGTTCCAATCGGCGACCAGAACCGAGCCATCAGGTGCCACGCACACGTCGGCAGGACGGAACCAGCTGTCGGGTCCGGTGAGCAGATCGACGGTTTTGGCCTGGTAGCCAGCTCCTTGTTTTTCGACGGGGTAAGCGCGCACGACCCGCGGGCCGGCGTCGCAATGGATCATTTGGTTGCGGAAGACTTCGGGCAGCACGCGGCCTTCGTAGAGCGCGATTCCGGTTGGTGACCCATTGCCAGTCTGAAGCAGGTTGGGAACGACCCCGGGGTCGGACAAATGCCAGTGGTAGGCAGGTCGCTCGGAATCGGGAACCCCTTTGCTGACGGCCTTTTTCCACGCCTCCTGCCACGACGCCCCCGTGAGTTCGTCGGTGTATCCGTAGTTGCCGAACTCCATCACATAATTGATGCGGACACCCCGGTTCCCGTCGTCATCGTTGTCCGACTGCCAGATGGTTCCGAAGGAATCCACGCAGAGTTCGTAGTTGTTGCGGAAGTTCCAGCCCACGGTCTCCAGCTGCGATCCGTCGGGGTTGCATCGGAAGGCGAGCCCCTGGCGATAGGGCTTTCCTTTGGTGATCACCTCATTGCCCGCCAGATCGACCACCAGCCGGCCGTCCGGGTGTTGGAGTTGTTTGCCTTCATTTCCGATGTTGAAATAGAGTTTTCCATCGGGTCCGAACACGAACGCATGCGCTCCGTGGTCGTGGTCCACACCCTGGATGCCCGTAAACAAGACTTTGGGGGGGCCGTCCGCCCGGTCGTCGTGATTGGCGTCCGTAAACACAAAAATGTTCGGTGACCGGGAAACGATTACGGAATCGCCGAGCACGCAGATACCCAGAGCGGCATTAATTTCGTGTCCTTGGTAGAAGACCACCTGCTTGTCGGCGGCTCCATCGCCGTCGGTATCCTCCAGGATGACAATGCGGTCGCCCTCCGGACGAAGCTTGCCCCACTTTTGCCAGATCCGGTAGTTGGCGCCTTCGGTGCACCAGATACGACCGCGGGCATCGATATCCATGTCGGTTGGATTCACCACCTGTGGCTCGGCAGCAAAGACCGTAGCTTCAAGGCCTTCTGGTGTTTTTAGCGCTCGAACTTGTTCGCGGGCGGCTACCCAACCGGAGCCGCCGGGGTTGGCGGCGAGGAGGGGGAGTCCCGAGCAGGCGAGGGCGATCAAACCCAGCCAAGGCTGAAGTGCTGACTTTGGAGAGTGAGAGGGGGTTGAAATCATATTGCGTAAGAGAGACGTCTCAATTTTTCCGACTATTCGCCAGATGTCTTTTTAGAAATTTGTGGAAATACTTGTTGCATGACCTTCTTTGACTGTTACTATCCCGGCTCCATTTTCCCGACGCTGTTCGGGGAAACTTACGAAGAATTTTGAGCACTGGAAGCAATGCCGACTATTAATCAATTGGTCCGGAAGGGTAGAAATAAGGTCCGATATAAGTCCAAATCGCCTGCCTTGGAGAACTCGCCGTTTCGACGGGGTGTTTGCCTGCAGGTGATGACTCGTACCCCTAAGAAACCAAACTCCGCGATGCGAAAGGTGGCCAAGGTCCGGCTGACCAATGGCTTCGAGGTTATCGCCTACATTCCGGATGAAGGCCACAATCTCCAAGAGCATTCCATCGTGCTGATCCGCGGGGGTCGTGTGAAGGATTTGCCTGGTGTTCGCTACCATATCGTTCGTGGAACTTTGGATGCGGCCGGTGTTGAGAAGCGCCGTGTGAGCCGTTCCAAGTATGGTGTTAAGCGGCCTAAGGCGGCCAAGGCTGGCGCTAAGTAAGCGGAGGCCAATTACTTTTAAGGCCGAGCAACTTTGCCGAGTAACTTTGTTTACCAATTAATAGTTCTTTTTAGCAAACTCATATGTCCCGCCGTCGACAAGCAACTAAGCGCGAAATCACTCCTGATCCGAAGTATCATAGCGTCCTCGTGTCCCGTCTGGTGAGCACGGTGATGATCAGTGGCAAGAAGAGCACTGCTGAGCGGATTGTTTATCAGGCCTTTGACACCTTGTCGGAGAAGAATCCGACGTCCAGCCCGATGGAGATTCTCCAAAAGGCGGTGGACAACGCCAAGCCCCGCTTGGAAGTGAAGGCTCGTCGAGTGGGTGGCGCGACCTACCAGGTCCCGCTGGAAGTGCCCAACGACCGGCAGATGTCGCTGGCGCTGCGCTGGCTGGTGGATTTTGCTGATGCTCGCAAGGGAACGCCCATGAAGGACGCGCTGGCCGCCGAGATCATGGAAGCTTTCCAAGGGCAGGGGAACGCCATCCGCAAGCGGGATGAGGTTCATAAGATGGCGCAGGCTAACAAGGCGTTCGCCCATTTCCGCTGGTAGCCGATAGTCTGGTTTTCGCCCCGACAGCAGGTCTTTCGGGGCGTTTTTATTGTCTGAACTCCACTCGATTTTGTTGTGATGGAAAATAAAGAACTCAACTCGCCGAACCGCCAGTATCCTCTGGAGCGGACGCGTAACATCGGTATCGCCGCTCACATTGACGCCGGCAAGACCACCACGACCGAACGTATTCTGTTCTACACGGGGCTGATCCATAAGATCGGTGACGTGGACGACGGCAATACGGTCACCGACTGGATGGAGCAGGAGCGCGAACGCGGCATCACCATCACCTCGGCGGCCGTGACCTGCTTCTGGACTCAGAAGAAGGAGGAGGGCCTGTTCAAGTCCTATGAGGCGATGCCTCACCGGATCAACATCATCGACACGCCGGGACACGTCGATTTCACTGCTGAAGTGGAGCGCTCCATGCGTGTGCTCGACGGCGCGGTGGCGGTGTTCTGTGGTGTGGCGGGAGTTCAGCCGCAATCGGAAACTGTCTGGCGCCAGGCGACCAAGTACAAAGTTCCTCGCATCGCGTTCGTCAACAAGATGGACCGTATTGGCGCGAACTTTGACAACGCCTTGAGCGATATGCGCAAGAAACTAGGAGCCTACGCGTTTCCGGTTTACCTGCCCATTGGCGCGGAAGACCAGTTTGAGGGCGTGATCGACATCGTGAACCAGCGCGCAGTGGTCTGGGGAACGGGCGACATCGCCAACGAAGGTTTGAAGTATGAGATCAAGGAGATTCCTGACTCTCATAAGGAAAAGGCCAAGGCTGCCTTGCAGGAGTTGATTGAAGCGGTGTCCAACAAGGATGACGCGATCGCTGAACTCGTGCTCGAGGACAAGCCCATCACCCCGGCGATTCTGAAAGCCGCCATCCGCCGTCTCACCTGCCGCATCGAGTTGGTGCCCGTGCTGTGCGGTTCGGCGTTCAAGAAAAAAGGTGTCCAATGTCTGGTCGATACCGTGATCGACTATCTGCCCGCGCCGGTGGACATCCCCCCGGCCACTGGTCATGTGCCGGGCACCGAAGACACCGTCGTCGTTGCTCCCAACGACAACTCCAAGTATTGCTCCCTGGCTTTCAAGCTCTGGACCGATCCTTATGCCGGTAAGCTGGTGTTCTTCCGGGTCTACAGCGGCCAGCTCAAGAAGGGCGATACCATTTACAATCCGCGCACACGCAAGCGCGAACGCGTTAGCCGCCTGATGGTTATTCAGGGCAGCGAGCGCAAGGACGTCGACTCGGTTTACTCGGGCGACATCGCGGCCTTGGTCGGCCTTCGGAACATCACCACCGGTGATACGCTCTGCGATGAGTCGTTCGACGTGACTCTTGAGCCGCCGACCTTCCCGGAACCCGTCATCAGCATGGCGATCGAGCCGAAGACGAAGGGCGACCGCGATAAGATGTCGGAGGGCTTGCAACGTCTGTCGGAAGAGGATCCGACATTCCGCTGCTTCACCAACGAAGAGACCGGTCAGCTGATCATCGCGGGAATGGGTGAGCTGCACCTGGAAATCATTCGTGATCGTCTGCTCCGCGAGTTCAAGGTGGACGCCAACGCCGGCGCGCCTCAGATCGCGTATCGCGAAACGATTCTCAATGCGGCTGAGGGTGAAGGTAAATTCATTCGCCAGTCGGGTGGTCGTGGTCAGTATGGCCATGCCTGCATCACTCTTGCTCCGAACGAAAAGGGCAAGGGCGTGGAGATCAAGAACGGCATCGTGGGTGGCGCTATTCCTCGAGAATACATCCCGGCCGTTATCGACGGTATCGAAGAAGCCATTCGAAGCGGCGTGTATGCCGGCTATCAGGTCATCGACGTGGTCGTCGAGGTCGTTGATGGCAGCTTCCACGAAGTTGACTCGAATGAGCTCGCGTTCAAGATGGCGGGGATCTTTGCCCTGAAGGATGCCTTCAAGAAGGCGAATCCGATCCTGCTTGAGCCCATCATGAAGGTTGAAGTCAATACTCCGGACGAGTATCAAGGTGACTTGCTGGGTGACGTGAACCGTCGCCGGGGCAAGATCTTGGGTATCGAAGCCAAGTCGGGCTCGACCAACCTCAACGCTGAAGTGCCCCTTTCTGAAATGTTCGGTTACGCCACGGCAATTCGCTCCTTGTCCAAGGGGCGTGCGTCGTACAGCATGGAACCGCTGAAGTTCGAGCAGGTGCCGAATAGCGTTCTGACCACTATTTTGGATGCCGCGAAGGCTCGGCCTGCCGCGCGGACTTAATCAACAACCATAACTTGCAGACCTGTTCTTTGTATGTCTACACAACGAATTCGGATCCGGCTCAAAGCGTATGACCATCGGGTCATCGACGAGTCAGCCCACAATATCGTGGAAACAGTGAAGCGAACCGGTGCCCGTGTTTCGGGGCCGATTCCGCTTCCCACCCGTATCGAGCGATTCACTGTCCATCGCTCTCCGCACGTCGACAAGAAGTCGATGGAATCCTTCGAGCAGCGCACTCATAAGCGCCTGATCGATATCATCGACCCGACGGCCAAGACCGTGGATGAGCTGAAGCAGCTCAACCTGCCTGCTGGCGTCGACATCACCATTAAGATTTAACGGAGACGAAGACCATGATTGGATTAATTGGAAAGAAATTGGGACACAGCCGCGTTTATGACGCCAAAGGCGTGATGGTCCCTGTTACCATCGTCCTCGCCGGCCCGAACCGTGTGGTTCAGTGCAAGAGCAAGGAAGGTAAGGATGGATATTCCGCCGTTCAGCTGGGCTTTGATGACCAGAAGGAACAGCGTTTGCCCAAAGCCCTCGTGGGTCACTTCAAGAAGTTCAAGGCGACCGCCGTCAGGCGCCTCCATGAATTCCGAGATTTCGAGAAGGACGTGAAGCCGGGCGACATCGTCGGGCCTGATTTGTTCGAAGTCGGCGACTTCGTCGATGCCATCGGCATCGTCAAGGGTCGCGGGTTTGAAGGTGTCATGAAGCGCCACGGTTTCCGTGGCGGTGACATGACCCACGGTGCCAAGGGATGGCATCGTCGTAGCGGCGCCATTGGCTGCCGTTTGTTCCCTGGAACGGTGAATCGTGGCATGAAGATGCCCGGTCACATGGGGCAGGTTCGTCGCACTACTCAGAATTTGGAAGTGATCCAGATTCGCAAGGACGACAATCTGATCTTGATCAAGGGTTCTATGCCTGGCGCTGAGGGCGATTATGTGATTATTCGTGGCGCCAAAAAACTGACCCGTGCTCGCGTGGCTGATCTGGCTAAGAAAGAAGCTGATCGCGCCAAGGGCAAGGGCAAGTCCGCCAAAGACGCAAAAGGAGCGAAGAAGTAAGCCATGAAACTCACTGTAACCGACATTAAAGGCGCCCCCCAGGGCGAGATTCAGGTTCCCTTCGAGCTGATCGAGAACGGCAAGGGAACCCAGGCGGTGCATGACACTGTGGTGGCCTACATGGCTGCTCAGCGGTCTGGCACGGCCAGCACCAAGACGATGGGTGATGTTCACGGAACCGGCAAGAAGCCCTGGCGCCAAAAAGGCACCGGTATGGCTCGCGCCGGCTCCTTCGCCAGCCCCTTGTGGCGTGGCGGTGGTGTCACCTTTGGTCCTAAGCCCCGCGACTTCAGCAAGAAGGTCAACGTCAAGGTCAAGCGTCTGGCGTTGCGCAAGGCACTGAGCTCCCGCCTGCAGGCTGGAGACATCCTCGTGATCAGCGACATCAAGGTTGATGCTCCGAAGACCAAGGCGGTCCTGAACATCCTCAGTTCGCTCAAGCTGGACGGCAAGTCCGCCTTGTTCGTAACGGATGCCAACGACAACAACCTTTATCTTTCGGCCCGCAATATTCCGAAGGTTGAGGTCACTACCAGCGAGTTGCTCAACACCTATCAGGTGCTGCGTCCGGCCAAGTTGGTGTTCACGAAGAACGCCTTTGCCAAGCTCGAATCACGACTCAAGTAACTCTATCGCCTCATTGAGCCATGAATACTTTCGATGTTATCAAGACCGTTCGCGTGACCGAGAAGGGCACGCAGCAATCGCATAAGCTGAATCAGTACACCCTGGTGGCTGACAAGCGTGCGAACAAGATCGAGATCCGCAAGGCCGTTGAAGAACTCTTCAAGGTCAAGGTTCTCCGAGTGAACACGATGAACGTGCGCGGCAAACTCCGCCGTCAGCGTACTGCCTCCGAAGGTTGGACTCCGACCTGGAAGAAGGCGATCGTCACCCTGAAGGCTGGCGACAAGATCGAATTAGCCTGATTCGAGGCGGCTTGCTCTGGGTTCTCCCCGATCAACCGCTCAACAAGCTGATCCTTTAGTTTCTTCAAGCCCCGTGACTCAGGTCACGGGGCTTTTTTGTTGTCCTGTCCTCCTCTTCCTGTAGGAGACGACGTGAGGAGTCGTCGGCTCTCCTTCCCACGGAGACTTGACACCGCCGGACTCCTCACGTCGTCTCCTACAGGCCACTCTCGTTGCCACCGCGATGAACTCATTTCGGATTATGCAGCGTAGAAACGGAAGCCGTATTCTCCGGGATGCTTGAGTGGGGTAGGGCGAGATTCCACTCGAGCCCTGAGCTGCCAGGGACACGCGAACGGGACCGAAGCAACCTCGCGGAGAGCCAAGGCGGTATCCGCTGGATCTTGGAAACGAGAGGTTCGACCGCGGATTTCACGGATGACTCGGATGGGAAAGAACTCCCGGCATGCACTACAGACAACTCCCGATCGGAACTAGAAGCGGGGACATATTGCCCACGGACGACGCGGACCACACGGATCTGAAGAGGGACTTGCCAGGCTCCAGGCCGACTGACGTTACGGTTCTTCTGCGCAAGATATCGGTGCCCTATCCGTGAGATCAGCGCAATCCGTGGTTCACCAGCAGCCGAATCCAAGGTCACTTCTTCAGGGGGGTCTCATTCCCGTCCGTGTGATCAGTGTGGTCCGCGGGCCATCACTTCCTCCTGGTTCAGTCGTTGTTCGAAATCTACCCGATGCACAAGTCTTTTGTGGGTTCTGGATGAACCAATTTGTGATTTCGTCAGGTTTTTGATTTTCCGCGTGACAACACCGGCCTTGTTTCGGGTATATTGATGCCGCTTCGACGACCCTATCGTCCAGAGGCCTAGGACACCGCCCTTTCACGGCAGTAACATGGGTTCGAATCCCATTAGGGTCGCCATTTTTTCTGAGTCTTCTGGTTCAGCCACGTCTCCACTTCCCAACGATGCCAATCCGCTGGCTCCTGAGGATAGTGTGTCGTTGGTGTTGAATCGGGGTTCATGGATCCTCTACCAAGCTCGTTCGATAGGCGACGAATCCAGGTGACCGAAGTCTGACCTGAAAATGAATCAACCCATCTTCCGAATCTGACACTGCTAGTGGATGCCACTGCTATAAGTCCGAAAGATCCCTCCACCTGATACCGTATTGACTGAAGCTGCACCCAAGGCGGTTCTTGAGCCTGCGCGTCACCCACCGGGCAGACCAACGCCACGAAGCAGGACAGCGTCATTAGGAGAAACCTCATGATGCATGGTGATCTACCACTTCCGGGGTGCGAAGGCAATTGTGGAGGGGAGGGGGTATGATGGACTGGGCACCTTATGCCGGGCTTTCAGCCCTTGATGGAAGCGGGTATGGTTACCTGGGGTTGTCACCCCAGGCTGAGATGGGACGCACCGTTGGTGCTCAAGTCCGACGAGCCGTCGGACTCATACCAAAACCCGCCTAGCCCATCGAGTCAGATTCGAATGGATTGGATCCGTTGTTTTGGAGTCAGCGGGCCACAGGCCCCGCACCATCCCAGCCTGGGGTGACAACCCCAGGTTTCGTCACCCCACAAGCGCTGAGGGCTGAAAGCCCGTTCCCTCGTCATCGTAACCGTAATCGTAATCGCCCTCCGTCCCGTTGTAGCGTCGTCCGTCCCTGGACGATTCCCCTTCGGCAACTCATCACTCCGATCGTGCCACTCGTTGGCGGGGGGTCGGACGAATGGATCTGATTCTTTGAGCAGGGGTGACGCAAGCCTCCGAAGCCGGTGGCATCGCTGCGCGATGCCCCGTATCTTTAACGGCTCCGTGGGTGCCAGCACCCACGTATAGCCTAACCGGAGTTATTCACCGGCTGCGGGAGGGCTCCCTGCAGAGCCCTCCACAGCAGACGGTAAATAACTCCGTCGAAAATCATCATTTTGATCTATTTTGGTCTGGATGCCGTACGGACATCACCCCCGTTCGCTCGACGAACTTTAGCCGACCCCCGACGGCATCCAGACCGCTTGCTTTGCGGATATGCACACTCAACTGCCGGCGCTCAATACGCCTCGCACTATACGATCTG